>JBQCIZ010000562.1:0-3880 GCA_051953235.1 Nitrobacter sp.
GACCATGTGGCCCGACCGCAGATTGATCGACCTCTTCAAGACCGAATTTCCCATCGTCCAGGCGCCGATGGCCGGAGCCATGGACCAGGAATTGGCGATTGCGGCTGCGAAGGCCGGTGCGCTCGGCTCGCTGCCGTGCGCGATGCTGTCTGCGGACAAGGCGCGCGATCAGGTCAATATCTTTCGCCAGCAGGTTTCGGCGCCGGTCTCGATGAACTTCTTCGCGCACACGCCGACAGCGCTCGATCCTGCACGGGAAGCAGCGTGGCGGACGCGGCTCGCGCCCTATTATAAGGAGCAGGGCCTCGATCCGGCGATGCCGCTGCCGAGCGCCGCGCGCGCGCCGTTCGATGCCGCGATGTGCGAGGTGGTCGAAACCCTGAAGCCCGAGATCGTCAGCTTCCACTTCGGTTTGCCGGAGGACAAGCTGCTGGCGCGGGTCAAGGCGGCGGGCTGTATCGTCATCGCCTCCGCCACCATCGTGAAGGAAGCGGTATGGCTTGAGGAGCGGGGCGTCGACGCCATCATCGCGCAAGGCGCGGAGGCGGGTGGCCATCGCAGCATGTTCTTGACCGACGATATCGCCACCCAGCCGGGAACCTTCGCGCTGGTGCCGCAGATGGTGGATGCGGTTCGGGTGCCCGTGATTGCGGCAGGCGGTATCGCTGATGGCCGAGGTATCGCTGCCGCTTTCGCGCTCGGCGCAGCCGGTGTGCAGATCGGCACCGCCTACCTGCGCTGCCCCGAATCCCGCGTCAGCCCGATCATCCGGCAAAATCTCGCGCAGGCTCGGGACGGCATGACGGCCATCACCAACGTGATGACCGGGCGGGCAGCGCGCGGCATCGTCAACCGGGCGATGCGCGAGCTTGGACCGGTTACGGCCGACACGCCCGGATTTCCGCATGCCTCGGCGGCATTCGGTCCGCTGAAGGCCGCCGCGGAAAAGACCGGCAGCGCCGATTTCACCAATCTGTGGGCCGGGCAGGCGGTCGCGCTCACGCACGAGATGCCCGCGACCGAACTGACGCAGGCGCTGGCCGGGGCGGCGTTGCGCCGGTTGAGCCAGATGGCGGGCTGACGCGCGGTTGCGGCGCAAAAGCCGGGTCTGCTATAGGGCGTAAGGTTTGTGAGGTGGCAACGCCTTACAATGGACGCCCACGAGGCCTTATATATGTCTGTCGATGCCACCACCGTTCGCCGCATTGCGCATCTTGCGCGCATCGCAGTCGATGAGACCGAGGTTCCAGCGCTGCAGGGCGAGTTGAACGCGATTTTGGCATTCGTCGAGCAGTTGCAGGAAGTGAACGTCGAGGGCGTCGAGCCCATGAACTCGGTGACGCCGATGGAGATGAAGAAGCGGGCCGACGTGGTGAACGATGGCGAGATCGCGGACAAGGTGGTCGCCAACGCGCCAGTCACGGAGGATCACCTCTTTCTGGTGCCCAAGGTCGTCGAGTAACAGAGGGTCGTTCGATGTGTCTGCTCTGTGACGATGAAAAGGCGTATCAGGCCTACATGACCTACCTCGACGCGATGGAGCGTCAGGGCAAGAACGCCGATCCTGACAAGGCGATGGATGCTGTTCTCGACAAGCTCCAGGCCGCCGATCAGGCACGCGCCACCGACCCCAAAAATGACAAGACATTGTCTCCGTTCTTCTGCAGCCCGGTTAATAAATGACGGACCTGACTTCGCTCACGCTCGCTGAGGCCCGCGACGGTCTCGCGAAAAAATCCTTTACGTCGCTCGAAATGACCGACGCTCATCTGGCAGCGATCGAGCAAGCGCGTGTGCTCAACGCCTATGTGCTGGAAACACCGGACAAGGCGCGCGAGATGGCGCGCGCCGCCGATGTGCGGATCGCGAAAGGCGAGGGCGGGCCGCTCAATGGTTTGCCGCTCGGCATCAAGGATCTGTTTGCAACGGATGGCATCCGGACCACGGCGTGCTCGCGCATCCTCGGCGACTTCAGGCCGCCCTATGAATCGACCGTGACATCGCAGCTCTGGCGCGACGGTGCGGTCATGCTCGGCAAGCTCAACAACGATGAATTCGCCATGGGCTCGTCAAACGAGACCTCGTGCTTCGGGCCGGTGGTGAATCCATGGCGGCGCGCTGGTTCAGACGCGAAGCTCGTGCCGGGCGGCTCGTCCGGCGGTTCAGCCTCGGCCGTGGCAGCAAGCCTGTGCCTTGGTGCAACCGCGACCGATACCGGCGGCTCGATCCGTCAACCGGCGGCGTTCACCGGCACCGTCGGCATCAAGCCGACCTACGGCCGCTGCTCGCGCTGGGGCATCGTGGCGTTTGCGTCGTCGCTCGATCAGGCTGGTCCGATCGCGCGCACCGTGCGCGATGCCGCAATCCTGATGCGCTCGATGGCCGGTCACGATCCGAAGGATACCACCTCGGTCGATCGTCCGGTGCCGGATTACGAAGCTGCAGTCGGCAAATCCGTGAAGGGCATGAAGATCGGCATTCCGAGGGAGTACCGGCTCGACGGCATGCCGGCCGAGATCGAGAAACTGTGGACGCAGGGCGCGGATTGGCTGAAAGCCGCCGGTGCCGAACTGGTCGAGGTTTCGCTGCCGCATACAAAGTATGCGCTGCCGGCCTATTACATCGTTGCGCCGGCGGAAGCCTCGTCGAACCTCGCGCGTTATGACGGCGTGCGCTATGGCGCACGCGTCGACGGCCGCAACATCATCGAGATGTACGAGAACACCCGCGCGAAAGGTTTTGGCGCGGAAGTGCGACGCCGCGTCATGATCGGCACCTACGTGTTGTCGGCTGGCTACTACGACGCTTACTATCTGCGCGCGCAAAAGGTGCGCACGCTGATCAAGAAGGATTTCGAGGATTGCTACGCGGCGGGGATCGACGCGATCCTGACGCCGGCGACGCCGTCGGCGGCGTTCGGCATTGGTGAGAAGACCGGCGCCGATCCGATCGAGATGTATCTCAACGACATCTTCACGGTGACGGTGAACATGGCGGGTCTGCCGGGTATCGCGGTGCCCGCAGGCAAGGATGCGCAAGGGTTGCCGCTCGGCCTGCAACTGATCGGCCGACCGTTCGACGAGGAGACGCTGGTGTCGCTCGGCGAGGTGATCGAGCAGGCCGCGGGGCGCTTCACGCCGGAACGATGGTGGTGACAGCGGCGGCCTTCAGAGCCAGCGTGACGGATGCGGCTCCACCGCCGGGAATTTCGTCGCCGCTTACTGCGTTGTGGTGGGTCGCGAAGGGCGACTGGGACAAGGCGCATGCCATCGCGCAGGACGACGCCAGCACCGAAGCGTCGTGGGTCCACGCCTATCTGCATCGCGTCGAAGGCGATCTCGGCAACGCGGCCTACTGGTACCGTCGCGCGGGCCAACCGGTTGCGACGGACGCGCTCGCGGCGGAATGGGAGCGGATCGTCGCGGTATTGCTTGGGCGCGGCTGACCGCCACGCATTAACCATGATGCCGGTGCCGATAATGGCTGCCGGGTTTGATAAGTCCGTAAACGGTTGGTGAGAGATAGTCTGCCAACGGCCGATCTGATTGTCTGTAGAATCCATGCGTTCGACCATTGCCATCGCCGGACTGTGCGCGCTGCTGCTTGGTTGCGCGTCGATCCACAACACACCCGTCAACGAACCGGCGCACGGCAGCGTCGTCGATCAGCTTCATCTCGGCTTCAAGAATGCCGCCGATGAGGACGATATGCTGGTCGGCCTGGCGTTCTCCGGCGGCGGCACGCGGGCGGCAGCGTTTTCCTATGGCGTGCTGTCGCAGTTCGCAGACATTCCGGTGCCGCGCGCGCAGGACAAACTGCTCGACCGGCTCGATTTCATCTCGGGGGTGTCCGGCGGTTCGGTGATGGCGGCCTATTACGG
>JBQCIZ010000563.1:0-4438 GCA_051953235.1 Nitrobacter sp.
GGCATGAACGGCTCCATCGCCATGGCTGAGGAACTGGTGCGCACGACGCCGAATGCCGTGATGCCGCAGCAGTTCAAGAACCTCGCCAATCCCGAAATTCATCGCCGCACCACCGCGGAAGAGATCTGGAACGATACCGGCGGAAATATCGATTACTTTGTGGCCGGTGTCGGCA
This sequence comes from Nitrobacter sp., assembly GCA_051953235.1. GTDB lineage: Bacteria > Pseudomonadota > Alphaproteobacteria > Rhizobiales > Xanthobacteraceae > Nitrobacter. The sequence continues at coordinate 176 of JBQCIZ010000563.1, forward strand.
CCGGCGGCACCATCACCGGCGTCGGCCAGGTGCTGAAGCCGCGCAAACCGTCCCTGCGGATTGTCGCCGTGGAGCCGGAGGAGAGCCCGGTTCTGTCCGGAGGCCAGCATTCGCCGCACAAGATACAGGGACTCGGCGCGGGCTTCATTCCCGACATTCTGGATCGTTCGGTTATTGACGAGGTCGTTACGGTCAACAGCAATACGGCGCTGGAAACCTCCCGCGCGCTGGCACGCACCGAAGGAATTCCGGGCGGTATTTCATCGGGAGCTGCGATCGCGGCCGCGCTGGCCATCGGCAAACGGCCGGAAGCTGCGGGAAAGACCATCCTTGCCATTGTGCCGTCGTTTTCGGAACGCTACCTCTCGACTGCGCTGTTCGAGGGCATTTGATCCAGCGCAAGACCGTTGGGGATGGGATAATGGCAGAACAACCGAGACGACCCCGGACATTGAACGACGCCCGCACCGAAGCGGAAGCAGCCTTCAAGCAGATGACGAAGAAGGTCGCCGAGGCTCCGGCAAAGACGCAGGCGATACCCGGCGTTCGGGAACAGGTCACGCTGCGGATCGATCAGGACGTCCTGGAATATTTTCAGGAGGGCGGTCCGGGCTGGCAGGATCGTATCAACGACGCGTTGCGCAAGGCCGCCGGGAAATAAGGCGACAAACCAGCGTGGGATATCGCGCGCTCACGTCGCCGCGCGTGCCGGCACCGGCGCGGGGCTTTTCAGATTCAAAAGATTCCCGGTCAGGATCAGCGCTGCACCGAGCACGGTGTAGACATCGAGCCGTTCGGAATAGATCAGCCAGCCCGCGATCGCGGTCAGCGGTACCCGCAGGAAATCCATGGGTATGACGACAGTCGCATCGGCATAGAGCATCGCGCGCGCCATGCAGTAATGCGAGAAGGTGCCGCAGAAGGCGATGACGACGATCCAGCCCCACAGGTAAGCCGACGGCGTGTGCCAGGTGTAGATCGCCGGGAAGAACCCCGCGGCGGACTGCACCACCAGCATCCAGAAGATGATCGCAAGCGTGCTTTCGGTGCGCGTCAGCGATTTCACCATGGCGATCGAGATACCGAACCCGAGCGCCGCCGCGAGCGCGATCAGTTGTCCGGGATTGACCTCGCCGGTGGCCGGACGAACGATCACCAGAACGCCGATCAGGCCGAGGACGATGGCGAGGTTCTTCCAGACCGTCATGCGCTCGCCGAGAAACATGGCGGCGAGGATCGCGGTCCAGATCGGCATGGTGAACTCGATCGACACCACCTGGGCGAGCGGGATCAGCGTCAGCGCGAAAAACCAGCCGAGCTGCGCTCCGTAGTGAATGATGTTGCGGCCGATGTGTTGTGGCAGCCGTGCCGTGCGCATCGCGCTGAATCCGCCGTGCATGCGGATCAGCGGATAGAGCATGCAGAATCCGATCAGCGAGCGCAGCTCCATGATCTGGAACACGTTCAGCTCGCGCGTGGTCTCACGGCCGGCGACAGCCACGATCAGCATCAGGGTCAGCCAGCCGGCCATCCAGAGTGCCGCGCGCGGTTTGGAAGGAGTTCTCGTCATCAGGGCGTCGCCGGGAGAGGAAATTCAAGACGGGAAAAATCTGGAATGCTGGTATCTGCGGCATAACGCCTTGGCAACGGGCAAATCTGCGGATGCTGCCTTGCGTCGGATATCGCGGGCGTGGGACAAAATCGGGCAACAGCCAGCGGAGGAACGCCATGCGAACACTGCAACCGGCCGAATGGGCAAAGCCCCGCGGATTTTCGCACGGCGTCATGGTCGACGCGCCCGGGCGATGGGTCGTGCTCGCGGGTCAGACCGGCAGCAACGACGCTGGTGAATATCCGTCCGCAGACATGGCGACGCAGGTCGGCACCGCGCTGCGCCGGATCGTGAAGCTGTTGAGCGAAGCTGGCGCTGGCCCGGAGCATATCGTCCGGCTGACCTGGTATCTCACGAGCCGCAGCGACTATGAAGCGGCTGGCGCAGGGATCGGCGCGGCGTGGCGCGAGACGCTCGGCCGGAATTTTCCGCCGTCGACGCTTCTTTACGTTTCAGGGCTGGTCAATCCGCGCGCAAAGGTCGAGATCGAGGTCACGGCCTTCGTGCCGGCCGGATAACTGCACGGCGAACTGTGGTGAGGAGAGGGCGCCGTTTCCGGGGACGGGATCAGGACCGTGACAGTGAAATCTTCGCGCCCTTAAATTGTCCGTCGGAGCTGATGACGACGTTCTGGCGGTTGCCCCGCGTCGTCAATCTTAGCTTGGCATTGAAGGTCGGCGCACTGACGTCGACATTGAACTGGCCCTTGGCCGCGCGTCCTTCCAGGGAGCCGCCGACGTTACGGCTGGTCTCGCGCCACGTTCCCGAGAGAACGCCGTCCTTTGCGAGGACATTGCTTTTGAGCTCGAACTTGTAGCTGTCGCTGGCGCAGAGCAGGGTCTGGTTGAGGCCCTGACCGTCACCGCTGACCGCATAGGTGGCGCGGCAGCGGATATTCTCGGTCGAGCCGCCGTCGAGTTCGATGGTGCCGCGGCCAGTCCAGACACCGGCCATGCCTTCGAACGGGCCGCCCGCTGCGTGCGCGGCGGGAACGGATAGCGTCATGACGGCGCCAACGGCACACGCGGCGAACAGTCTTCGTGAAAGCGTCGCCACGTATTTCATCGCATAACCCCGTTTACTGACGTGAAGCTTCCCAGCGTCCGCTGCAGGGAATGCCGCCGGATGCGCCGTTCCACTTGCCGGACCCGGCGTTGCCGCTGAGCTGGCCGTTGGCGTAGGCGCCCTGGATCGACACCTTGACGTAGCCCTGATGGCCGACGCTGCCAGTGACCTCGGCGCCAGCGGCTGAAATCTTGCCGTCGGTGACCGTCAACGGATACTGCGCAACCGCGTCGCAGCTTCCGGTCTTGGTCATGATCTTGACGTTCCAGAGACCGTCATAGGGATTGGGGTTCTGGGCGAGTGCCGGAACCGCGAAACCCGCGGCCAGAGCCGATACAAAAAGAGCAGCATGAATGCGTGCGACGCGCATGAATCGATAGTCCCCGATGTGGTGATCGGCGCCTTATTCCGGCAGATTGTGTTCAAAGTTTGCTGCAATGCAAAGGTAAATAGCAGGCCTGCCGTAACCTTAACCCTCGGAACGGTTTTCGGTTCCCGCGCCGCCGCCGATTTCTATCCAAAAACAGCGGATTCGACCCAAGATGGGGAACGGCCAGCGGTTTGACCGCGCACCGCTGCCGTTGAGGTTAACCGGCGAGTTTAGGAGCGGCGGTGGCGAACTGCTCGTCCTGGGCGCGAGCAGGCAACGCATTGTGCGCCGTCGCGTAATCGATCACCTCGGCGAGCAGCTTTTGGCCAAGCGGCGCCAGCGCCCGTTCCCACAACTCGCGGGCCGTTTCGCCCTTCTTCACGAAACACCATTCCTGCGCGGCGATCGCGCCGGCGTCCATGCGGTCGGCGAGGTGGTAGACGGTACCCCCGGCGATCGGATCGCCCTCGCGGATTGTCCATTCCACGGCGGCGATGCCGCGATGCCGTGGCAGCAGCGAGGGGTGGTAGCCGACGCCGCCCATCCGGGCGGCCGCAAGCGCCTCCTTGCTGACGCGGGCATGGCTGTGCGCCGTCACGATCAGATCGGTGCCAGGCGCGATTTCCCGGGCTACCACCAGTTTCGGATCGGCCTGCACCGTGACTTCAATCCCGGCCGCCTTGGCCGCGGCGGCAAGCCGATCCTCGGCATCGGCCACCACGACCCGCACGATATCGACGCCGTGCTTCCGCAGCATGTCGAAGGTCGTCACGCCGAAATGGCGGGAGCCGACGAGCGTAATCCGCATGATCATTCTTTCCGTCTTTGGGGCTGGGACAGGCCGGAAGGCCGGCTTGGGCGGTTGGGACAGCTTTAGCAACATCCCGTCCGCGCCGTCGATACAGGCGGACGGGTAATCCCCAAGGGGTGGTCCGCATGCGGCTGGTCATCTGTGATGTATGCGAATACGAAAAGCGTGTCCGGCTGGGTGCGATCGGCGCACTGAAGGAGATGGGGACGGTTGGGCCGGAGCAGTAGCGCGATCTATCCGATTTGTGCGATCACGCAAGCTCCTGCATCCGGCGTTCGCAACATGCTGGAGAGACTGCCCCTAAGATAAGGTTCCTGTGGAATAATTCGCGTTATTCAGCGCGGTCTGTATTGAGTTCGGGAGCTATTGACCCGCGCGGACGGGACCCCTACACAGCGCTGCACG
>JBQCIZ010000564.1:0-8300 GCA_051953235.1 Nitrobacter sp.
AAGCACTTGCTCTTGGATTTGCCGCTGCGCTCGCGCTCGGCGCTGCCGCGTTCACCGCGCCGGCTTCGGCGATGACGCCTGCCCCGGCCAGCGTTGCCGTCAGCCACGGCATCAGCGGCATCTCACAGGTCCGCTACGTGAAGCGCACCGTGGTTCGCCGCGGCCCGCACTGCACGATGCGCAAGGTGGTGAAACGCGGCCCGCACGGCCGCGTGGTGCGCACCGTCCGCGTGTGCCACTAAGGCTTCTTGCGGGACGCCGGCTTAGCCGGCGCCCCGCGACTCACGTCAATAGTTCAGCTTCGGATACCAGTCGCCGCGTCCTTCCGGCGTCGTATCCAGAATGGTCCAGAGCGGATCGAAGTCCGGCGCGCCGCGCGGGTCCTGGCCGGGGTCGGCCATCGCCATGCTCATTTCGCCGCGCCAGAAATGCCTGATCGTGGGTTTTCCGTTTTCTGCGCGCCGCGTGAAAACGTTGTAGCCCGGCACGTCGGCGTCATCCTTGCTGACGTAGTCGCGGGTGTAGTCGCCGTCCGGGTCAGAATAGAGCGGCATGCGGCTCCAGCCGCGCTCCTTCTTCAGCGCGACGATGCGTGCGATCGGCGAGCGGGCGACGAAGGCGATCGCGATACGGTCGCTCAGCGCCGGGATCTTGTCGTCCCACACATTCATGAACGATGTGCACATCGGGCAGATCGCCTGGCGCTGCGGTCCGAACATGAAACTGTAGATCGCAAGCGTCTCCTTGCCGGCGAAGAGGTCGGGCAGCGCGACGGCGCCCTGCTCGCCCTCGAACGTATAGCGCTTCGTCACCTCGCCGCCCGGCGGCAGGCGGCGGCGCAGCTCCGCCACGCGTTCGATCTGGCGGCGCAGCTCGATCTCCTCGGCTAGCAGCGCATTGCGGGCCTGCCGGTAATCGGCGCTCTCGTTGGGAACATGCGCGGTGTTGGCGCGGGCGAGTTCGGTCGCGGAAGTCAGCGTCGGCCTGTCCATGGGTGTCCTCGCGGGTTTCGAAACAACGTTGCCAGACTGGAAGACGTTCCGGACCCCGCCGATCCGACGGCCGAGAGCAATTTTTTGGAGAAAAATCTCGCAGCTCAGGCGGTCGGGATTATGGCTCCGACCGATGTTACCGCAGGTCCGGCGGCAGCGGCTCGAGCGCGGGACCCTTGGGCTCCGTCACCACGTCGACGTCGAAGGTCTCGACCACCAGCGGGCCGCGCTTGCGCTCCATCGTGGCGACCTTGTCGATGCGATTGAAATACCGCGCGGGGCGCGACCACTGTTCCGCTCCGTTGTCGACATAGAGCAGCTTGCCCGTCAGCTTCTCCGGGTCGGGCTGCGGCCCGTTGACCCAGCGGATGCGCTCGAAACGCTGCACCACGCAAGTGCCCTTCGGCAGATAAAACAGGAGCCAGCTCGTCGTGCCGTATTCCGGGGCGAGCACGCAGCGCGCGCCGGTTTTCACGCGCATGGCCTCGATGTCGGCGGCGAGTTCAGGCCAGCCGACCCCGACGCTGCGCACCGACGCGTCGCGCCGATAGCCCGACAGAAGTCCCGTATTCACCTGCACCACGAGGCCGATGAACATCGCCACGCCCACCGGCGCCGCCCAGCGGCGGCAGACGTCGGCGACACGCTGCGTGCGCGGCTGCCAGCGCGTGACGTCGGCGGCGACCGCGGCTGCGATCGCCAGCGCGGGATAGATCGGTCCGAACCAGTTGGCCTCGACGCGGCCGTGCAGCGAATGCCAGATGAAATAGACCGTCAGGGTCCAGACCGTCGCATTGATCAGCGCCCGCCCCGCCCGCGAGCCGTCGTCGCGCGTCCACAGCGCGAACAGGCCCATGGCGGCAAGAATGAACACGAGCGGCGTGACGAAGGCGACTTGTGTCGGAAGCAGTTCGATCAGATAGCGCAGGGTGAATTCATGGATGCGCGCGCGCCCGAACTGTTTTGCGAACGACACCCAGTGATGGTCGGCGTTCCAGATCAGGACCGGCGAAAACATGACCAGCGAGATGAGCCCGCCAAGATAAGGCCAGGGCGACCGCAGCCAGCGGCGCGCCTCCGGCACCGCCAGCAGCCAGATCAGGATCGCCGGACCGAAGTAGAGCGCGGTGTATTTCGACACCAGCGCCGCGCCGACCGCTGTGCCGACAGCGAGCCACCAGATCCCCCGCCCCGTCGCAATCACTTGCGCGAGGCACAGCAATACGAAACTCGACGCCACCATCAGCGGCGCGTCCGGGGTCACGATCACGGTGCCGGCCGCGATCATCAGCATGACATTGAGCAGGATGGTCGCCGTCGCCGCTGCGCGCGAATTGCCGAACAGCAACAGTGTCGTGCGGTACACCGCAAAACTCATCGGCAGCGCCAGCAGCACCGAGATGAGCCGCACTCCGAACTCGGTGTCGCCTGCGATCATGGTGCCGAGACGGATCACGATCGCGACCATCGGCGGGTGATCATAATAGCCGCCGGCCAGATGCTTCGACCAGGTCCAGTAGTACGCTTCATCGAAGGTCAGCGGCGTGACCGCGGCGCAGACCAGCCGCAATGCGACCAGCGCGAGGACCGCCAGTACAGTGGCGCGGAGAGCCTGCGTCCCGGTCAGGCGCATCGCGATGCTATCGCTTGCGCCAGACGAACAGGCTGGATACGGCGTAGTTCCAGACCACGCCCATCAAGGCGCCTGCGGCGCCTGCCAGCCACCAGATCGGCTCCTGATCGTAGACCGAGAACGCGACGCCGACATTGGCGAGCAGACCGACGCTGCAGACCAGATAGAACAGCAGCAGGCCGCGCAGGATGCCGAGCCCCTTCAGGCGCTGGTCGCGATAGGTCAGGAAATTGTTGAGCAGGAAGTTGCTGGTCATCGCGAGAATTGCGCCGCACGCCTGCGATTCCGGGAACGGCCAATGCCATACTTCATGTGCGACGAACAGGCCGGTGAAATGCACGATGACGCCGACCGACCCGACCAGCGCGAACAGCAGAAATCGCAGCGAGACGGCGTCGTGCGTCAGCTTCGCCAGCACGAGGCCGAGGAAGTCGAGCGCCACCATCGAATCCAGCTTGCTCTCGCCATGCAGCCGCGAGCCGAAGGTGAACGGAATTTCCGTGGTCCGCAGCGTGCCCCGCGCGGTCGCAACGACGTCGAGCAGGATCTTGAAACCCTGGGTCGACAGCTCGGGCGCAAGCTGTTCGAAGCGATCACGGCGGATCATGAAGAAGCCGCTCATGGGATCGGCGATCTCGACCCGCAGCAGCCGCTTCGCAACCGACGTCGCAAACTTGCTGAAGCCTGCCCGCTGGCTGTCGAAACTGGCGGCGCTCCCGCCTTCGATGTACCGGCTGCCGACCACGAGCTCGGCGGCACCGCTTTCCAGCAGCGCCAGCATCTTCGGCAATTGGGTTTCATCATGCTGGAGGTCGGCATCCATGACAGCGGCACAGGGCGCGCTCGACGCCAGAATGCCCTCGATGCAGGCGCCGGACAGGCCGCGCCGACCGACCCGCCGGATGCAGCGTACGCGCGGATCCTCCGCCGCGAGCTTGCGCACTACATCGGAGGTTCCGTCCGGGGAATTGTCATCGACATAGATGACCTCCCACGCGATGCCTTTTAGGGCGGCGTCCAGCTTCCGGTACAGCGCAACCACGTTGTCGCGCTCGTTGAAAGTCGGCACGACCACCGAAAGCTGGCATGGCGTCGTGGTTGGGAGATCGACCGGCCCCGGCCTGATGGCTTCGTTCATGGCGCCTGCATATATCCGTGGCCGGAGCCGATGCCAAGACAGCCTGTCCCTAAAGACGGTCCGACCGGGCGAACGCCCAACTTCTCATGCAAAAGCTGGAAATGTCCGGAAATCAGGCCAGAAATGCCAACGACCACGAACAACACGCGCGCGTACATCCGGCGCAGCCGAGCCATTTCGTGGTCGTCCCGACGATGGAGCGGGGGCTTCAACATCGCCGTCAGGAGTGAGATAGGTAGGGCTCCGGCATTCCGCAAGGGGCACGTCACATGGCAGCCAAGGCAGGCAACATCTACATCGGGATCGGCGGCTGGACGTTTGCGCCGTGGCGCGGCGTTTTCTATCCGGAAAAGCTGACGCAGGCGAAGGAACTCGAATACGCCGCCTCCAAACTGACCTCGATCGAAATCAACGGCACCTATTACGGATCGCAGAAGCCCGAGAGTTTCCGCAAATGGGCCCGTGAGGTGCCGGACGGCTTTGTATTCTCGCTGAAGGGGCCGCGCTTCGCGACCAACCGCCGGGTGCTCGCGGAAGCCGGCGATTCGGTGAAACGCTTCTACGATTCTGGCGTGCTGGAATTGGGCGACCGGCTCGGCCCGGTGCTGTGGCAGTTCGCGCCCACAAAGAAGTTCGACGATGCCGACTTCGGCAAATTTCTTGAGCTGCTGCCGCGAAAACTAGACGGGCGCGCGTTGCGGCATGTGGTCGAGGTTCGCCATGACAGTTTCTGCACCCCCGCCTTCATCACGCTGTTACGCAAATTCGAAGTCCCCGTCGTATTCGCCGAGCATGGCAAGTATCCGGCGATCGCCGACATCGCCGCGGATTTCGTCTATGCGCGGCTGCAAAAGGGCAACGACGAGATCAAGACCTGTTATCCGCCGAAGCAGCTCGACGCCTGGGCCAAGCGCTTTCAGTCATGGGCCGAGGGTGGCGAACCGGACGACCTGCCTCGCGTCGACAAGACGAAACCCAAAAAGACGCCACGCGACGTATTCGCCTACGTGATCCACGAGGGCAAGATACGCGCCCCCGCGGGCGCGATGGAACTGATCGCGCGCGTCTAATAACGGGAGGCCGGCATGGCGGCAAAAAAGAAGCGGCTTTTTACCATCGGCTATGAACAGACGCCGGCCAGATCTGTTCTCGACGAACTGGAAAAGGCCGGCGTCAAGCTGCTGGTCGATGTCCGCGCCGTCGCCTCATCCCGCCGCGCCGGTTTCTCGAAGAACCAGCTCGCTGCCGGTCTCGACGAACGCGGCATCGCCTATCTGCACCTGCGCGGACTGGGGACGCCGAAGGAAGGACGGCTGGCCGCACGCAGCGGCAAGTACGATGTGCTGCGCAAGATCTACACCGCTCATCTGAAAACGCCGCAAGCGCGTGAGAAGATGGACGAACTTTCGGCGCTGGTGAAACAATCCGGGCCGGTCTGCATTCTCTGTTTCGAGCGCGATCACCAGCATTGTCATCGCCGCTGGATCGCGGAAATCATCGAGGACCGCGATCGCGTAACGATCGAGAACCTCGCCGCGCCGCAGGTGTGAGACGGAAGCTCCTCCGCCTTTGGTCGCGTTCCCCCATCGTTCTCCTAGACGCGCAAATCCTTCGCTCTACGATCAGTAGTTGTACGTATGTGGCGTTTGGGCTTGTGGGGGCTCAATGCGTGGGGGTGCGTCGCGTGCCGTGGGGACGGCTGCCGCCTTGCTGGCGTGCACGATAGGCCCGCTATTGGCTCAGCCTGCGGTGACCGATCCACCCCTCATCGACTACCTCAGCGGCGGATCCCGACCAGAAAAATTCCTGTTTTTCAGTGGTGTCGACTTGTGGCGGAACGGCCAGGCCGGTTACGGCGGCATGCTGTGGGCGCCGCAAGGCAACCTTAACAAGGACGGGCCCCTGCTCCGCCTGTTTCTGTCCGACGACTTCGAGCGCTACGACACGCCGGGGCAGCGTTTCAACAGCACGATCTTCCGTGGCTCGATCATGCCAGGCTGGCGCATCAAGCGCGGCGATGTGGAGATCAAGGTCTTCACCGGTCTCGCCGTTGAAAACCGCACGCTCGCACCCGACAATCCGGCCGATGCGCTGCGCGGCACCCACTTCGGCGCGCAGATGGCGGCGGAGCTTTGGTGGGAACCGACCCACGCAACGATGCTGGCGGCGGCCGCTTCCGCCACCACCATCGGCTCCGAATATAGCGCCCGCCTCGCCGGCGGCTGGCGTCTGCTCGACCGGTTCTGGGCCGGGCCGGAGGTGTCCGTATCTTCCGACACGTACAGCACGCAGTACCGGATCGGCGCGCATGTCACGGGCTTCAAGACCGGGGCTTTGGAGTGGTCGGTCGCCACAGGTTACGTCGAGGACAGCTTTCATCGCAGCGGCATCTATGGACGCATCGGCGTCCTGACACGGCATTAGGATTACGCCAGCCGCCACACCTCCATCGGCCGGTCGTATCCCTTCACCGGCACTTCGCCGAGCGATACCGCATCATCGCTGAGATTGCCGAGCACATCGCGAACCGCCGCCGAAATCAGAAATTGCGAGTTGAAATCCTTGTTGAGGGATTCCAGCCGCGCGGCAAAATTCACGGTGTCGCCGATGACGGTATATTCCTTGCGCCGCGGCGAACCGATGTTGCCGGCAACCACCGCGCCGATATGAATTCCGATCCCGATCCGCAAAGGCCAATGGTGGCCGGCATTGTTGTCGGACATCGCCGCAAGCATCTCGCGCCCAGCGGCTACCGCGCGCTGGGCCGCGTCGGGATCGTCGATCGGCGCGCCAAACAGCGCAAGAAAGCCATCGCCAAGAAACTTGTTCACGATGCCGTTGTGACGATCGAGGATCTCGACCAGCACGGCAAAGGCGCCATCGAGCCGCGCCACCACGTCCTCCGGCGAGCGCGCACGCGCGGCGCGGGTGAAATCGCGGAAATCGACGAACATGACCGCGACATGCCGGACGTCCCCGGCAGCACCGGCGCCTTCCAGCAACAACCGCTCGACCACCTGTGGCGAGACGTGCTGGCCGAACAGGTTGGTAACACGATCGCGCGCGGTGGCTGCTGCAATGCTGGCCTCGAACTGGCGGCGCAACTGAAGCCCGACGGCGCCTGCTAAAATGCCGCCGGCGAGAACAACGAGGCTGCGCATCAGATGATAGGCCGGGTCCGGCGGCACGTCGCCTGCGGCTCCCGCCGGGTGATAGAACATCACGATCAGGAACAACTCGGTGGACGCAACCAGACCCGTGAACGCCGACAACGAAAAATCGAGCCTGAGCGTCGACAGGATGATGACGATGAAATAAGCGAGCGGCGCGACAAACCCGAGCGCGGCCGTACGGTCCATCCCGTTGATGTGCACCATCAGCGCAAGGGTGGGAATGCTCGCCTCGACGAACGCGCTGCCGTAGCGCCGCCAGAACGGCAGATCGCCGTCGCGCGCGATGTGCCGCGACAGGACCGCGAGTGCGGTCAGTTCAAAGGCAACAAACGGCAGGAAGATTACATAGCTCTGCCATAGCTGGAATCGTCCGTTCCAGATCCGGTCGAGCGCGTCGGGGGCGACAAGACGTGCGACCGTCAGAAATCCAACGAGGGTAGCGAGCGTGATCAGCAGCACTTTGATACGCAGCCGCTCGGTCAGCATCACCTGATGGTCGAAGGCATGACGGAACTCAGGTGTGATCGTCGGACGTGTTCTGATGGCCTGCAGCAGCCCTGGCATGTGCCTCTCGTCGTCCAGTTCGGCTAGTCCAGCGTGCGGCGGAATCGCATCACCGCAATCACCATAGCCACCAGCATCAGCGCCAGCAACGCGAGCGCATCATACTGAACATTTTGCAGCGTCGCGCCCTTCAGCATGATGGCGCGGACGATCCGGACGTAGTGCGTCAGCGGCAGGCACTCACCGATGTATTGCGCCCACACCGGCATGCCCGCAAATGGAAACATGAAGCCGGACAGCAGGATGCTCGGCAGAAAGAACATCATCGACATCTGCATGGCCTGAAGCTGGTTCTGCACGATGGTCGAAAAAGTATAACCGATGGCGAGATTGGTGGTGATAAACAGCGTCGAGAGCAGCGCGAGCAGCATCAGGCTGCCGTCGATGGGAACGCCGAACAGGAGCACGCCGATGCCGATGATCAAGGTCGCCTGAATGAATCCGACCAGCACGTAGGGCAGGATCTTTCCGATCATCACCTCGACTGGCGTGATCGGCATCGACAACAGGCTTTCCATAGTGCCGCGTTCGATCTCGCGCGTCACCGACAAGGCAGTGAAGATCAGCATAGTCATGGTGAGAATGGTGCCGACAAGGCCAGGTACGATGTTCAGCCGCGACGACGCTGCCGGATTGTAACGCGCATGCGCCCGGATTTCGAACGGCGGGTCAGGCGGATTACCGATGAACAGATCATGCGCGAGCGCGGTCTGCACGATCGGACCGAGCGCACTCAACGCCGCGCCGGCGGCAACGGGATCGGTCGCATCGGCAGCGACCAGCAGCGCCGGACGATCGCC
>JBQCIZ010000565.1:0-2950 GCA_051953235.1 Nitrobacter sp.
CTCGAAGGTTGGCCCCGTAGGTAACCTGTGGCCGCATCCTTCGAGGATCGCAAAAGATGGCGAGCACCTCAGGATGACGACTATCTTCCCGCGCAATCGACCATGATTCGTCATGCCCGGGCTTGACCCGGGCATCCACGACTTGGTCTAAGGCGCAAAAGACGTGGATGGTCGGAATAAATCCGGCCATGACGCAGGACAAATTGCCATGCACGACATCAAAGCGATCCGCGACAATCCGCAAGCCTTCGACGCCGCGCTGGAGCGGCGGGGGCTGGCGCCGTTGTCGCCGTCGCTGCTGGCGATCGATGAGAAGCGCCGCGCCGCCATTCTGGCGTCGGAGCAGGCGCAGGCGCGGCGCAACGCGGCGTCCAAGGAAATCGGCGAGGCCAAGAAGGCGAAGGATGACGCACGCGCCACGAAGCTGATGGCTGAGGTTGCCGAGCTCAAGACCTCGATGCCCGAGATGGAGACGGCGGCGAAGGCGGCCGACGACGAGTTGAAAAAGGCGCTTGCCGAAATCCCGAACCTGCCGCTCGACGAGGTGCCTGAGGGTGCCGACGAGCACGGCAACGTGCAGCATCATGTGTTCGGCAAGAAGCGCGACTATGCCTTTGCGCCGAAAGCGCATGACGATCTCGGCGGCGCGCTCGGCTTCATGGACTTCGAGGCGGCGGCCAAACTATCCGGAGCGCGCTTCGTCGTGCTGACGAAGGGACTGGCGCGGCTGGAGCGCGCCATCGGACAATTCTTCCTCGACACCCACACCGGCGAGCACGGATACACAGAAGTGAATCCGCCGCTGCTGGTGCGCGACGACGCGATGTTCGGAACGGCACAGTTGCCGAAGTTCGAGATCGACCAGTTTGCGACAATTCCGCCTCCAAGCTTTCAGCAGGAGAGAATTGAGTTATTGGAGCGTTTGCGATCGGAGATAAATTGGGAAGAAGAAATCAAGGGTGACAATTTAGACCAATCCCTTCTCGATGCTTTAGACGGGCAAATCGACTACGAAGCAGAGATTCAAAATGACCGCCTCTGGCTCATCCCCACGGCAGAGGTCTCGCTGACAAACCTCGTCCGCGAATCCATCGTCGATGAAAAAGAATTGCCGATGCGGCTGACCGCGCTGACGCCGTGTTTCCGCGCCGAGGCGGGTGCGGCCGGGCGCGATACGCGCGGCATGATCCGCCAGCATCAGTTCACCAAGGTCGAGCTGGTCTCGATCACGACGCCGGAAACATCTGGTGACGAGCACGAGCGCATGCTGTCCTGCGCCGAGGAAGTGCTGCGTCGGCTCGATCTGCATTACCGCGTGATGACGCTGTGCACCGGCGACATGGGCTTTGCCTCGCAAAAGACCTACGACATCGAGGTCTGGATGCCGGGCCAGGGCGAGGGCGGCGCCTATCGCGAGATTTCGTCCTGCTCGGTGTGCGGCGATTTCCAGGCGCGACGCATGGATGCGCGCTATCGCGCCAGCGACGGCAAGCCGCGCTTCGTGCATACGCTGAACGGCTCCGGCACGGCGGTCGGCCGCGCGCTGATCGCCGTCATGGAGACCTATCAGCAGGCGGACGGCTCGATCGCAGTGCCGGACGTGCTGCAGCCTTACATGGGTGGCCTCAAGACGATCAGCGGGGACAAGTGATGCAGCGGCCGCACCTCTCCGAACGGCAAATCCGGTCCGTCAAAGTGATGTCGTCGCGCTGGCAGCGGCGGATCATCTTTGTTGCTGGAGGGCTTGCGGTCGGCGGGGCTGCGGTCGGGTTGGCGCAAGCATCCGACTGGGCGCAGATCGCGTTTGCCCATGTGCTGGAGAAATGGCGTTACGCGTCGTTCCTGATCACGCCGCTCGGATTTGCGTTGTCGGTGTTTCTCACCATCCGTTTCTTCCCGAATTCGCAAGGCAGCGGCATTCCGCAGGCAATCGCGGCGCGCGAGCTCGAAGATCAGGAGGCGCGGAGCCGTCTGGTTTCGCTGCGTATCGGTGTCGGAAAGGTTCTGCTCACCGTGCTTGGTCTGCTCTGCGGCGCCTCGGTCGGGCGGGAGGGGCCGACCGTGCAGGTCGGCGCCTCCGTCATGTTCGCGCTCGGGCGCATCTCGCCGCGCCGCCAGCCCGGCCTGATCCTCGCAGGCGCTGCCGCCGGCGTCGCCGCGGCCTTCAACACACCGCTGGCCGGCATCGTGTTCGGCATCGAGGAAATGAGCCGCGCCTTCGAGGTACGCACCAGCGGCCTGATCATCGGCACGGTGATCGCGGCGGGTCTGACTTCTCTGGCGCTGGTCGGCAACTATTCCTACTTCGGCTCCAGCGCTACGATGCTTGGTTACGGCATCGACTGGTTCGCGATTCCCGTTTGCGGCGTGGTCGGCGGCCTCGCCGGCGGATTGTTCAGCCGCCTTGTCATCATGGCGGCGCGGGGACTTCCCGGGCGGCTCGGTCCGCTGATCAAGAGTTATCCGATTTCATTCGCCTTCGTCTGCGGCTTGGCGGTTGCGGTGTGCGGGTTCCTGTCGGGCGACACGATCTACGGCACTGGTTATGCGCAGGTGAAACACGCGCTTGAAGGCGGCGTGCCGCTGCCCGAAAGTTTTGGCGTCCTGAAGCTCCTTGCAACGCTGCTCTCGACCGGAAGCGGCATTCCCGGCGGCATCTTTTCGCCCTCGCTCGCGGTCGGTGCGGGCCTCGGCTCCAACATCGCACACTTTTTCCCGAGCGCGCCGCTGGCGGCGCTGTTGCTGTTGGGCATGGTGTCGTATTTCGCGGGCGTCGTGCAGGCGCCGATCACTGCTTTCGTGATCGTGACGGAAATGACCGACAACCACGCCATGGTGGTGCCGCTGATGGCGGCGGCGCTGATCGCCTATGGCAGCTCCCGGCTGGTTTGTCAGGAGGGCATCTACCACGCGCTTGCCAAGGGATTCCTGCAACGCGCGGAGGCCGAGC
>JBQCIZ010000566.1:0-4237 GCA_051953235.1 Nitrobacter sp.
TTGGTGCCCATCGCGGGTGCGGAGAATGCGATGCCCCAGCTATTGGCATGGAACAGCGGCACCACCGGCAGCATTGTATCCTTGGACGTCGCACCGAGTGCGTCGCCGTTGTTCGCCATCATCGAGTGAAGAACGTTTGAACGATGCGAATACAGCACGCCCTTGGGATCGCCGGTCGTCCCCGACGTGTAGCACATCGCCGCGGCGGTATTTTCATCGAACATCTTCCATTCGAAATTGCCGTCGACCTCTGCGATCCAGTCCTCGTAGGCGACCGCATTCTTCAACGTGGTCTGCGGCATGTGTGCCTTGTCGGTGAACACGACGTAGCGCTCGACGCTCGGAAGCTTGTCGGCGATCTTTTCCAGGATCGGAACGAAGGTGAGGTCGGTCATCACGATGCGGTCTTCCGCATGGTTGATGATCCAGGCGATCTGGTCCGGGAACAGGCGCGGGTTGACGGTATGGCAGATGGCGCCGATGCCCATAATTCCATACCAGGATTCCAAATGGCGCCAGGTGTTCCATGCGATGGTGGCGACGCGGTCGCCGAGCTTGATGCCCTCGCGGTCGAGCTTCTGCGCGACTTTCAGCGCGCGCGCGCGAATTTCGGCGTAATTGGTCCGATGAATAGGACCCTCGACCGATCGCGTGACCACCTCGCGCTTGCCATGGACCTTTGCTGCATGATCGATAATCCGATGACACAGCATGGGCCAATCTTGCATCAAACCGCGCATTCGAACGCTCCTCCTCGTGGTTATCGGTATCCCCGCAGGGATTTGGCATGAAGTTTAGCGCGAGGGAAGCAGGCCGCAAATGGCCTTCTGGCCGTTGGAGCCGCGACCAAAGGGCCATGGTTACTCTCGCCGTCGTGCTCATGGCGTCGTCAGCGGTACTGGCCGCCACCAAGATACCGTTGCCGCAGCCGCGCCCCGCAGGCGCGCCAGCGCCGGAGAACGGGCAGACTTCTGGCCCGCCGGCCGCGGCCGAAACGCCCGCTGTACCGCCACCTCCGTCCGCCTGTCGGCTGGCGTTGACCGAGGCGGTGGCCGTGGCTCCGAGCATCCCGGCCATCAAGGGACCGGGAGCCTGCGGCGGCGACGATCTGGTCCGCCTCGAAGCCGTGGTGCTGCCCGACGGCAACCGGGTCCCGGTCAGGCCCGCAGCCACGCTCCGCTGCGCCATGGCATCGGCGGTGGCGGACTGGATTCGCACCGATATGACGCCGCTGGCGGAAGGGCTGGGAAGCCGCGTCAGCGAGCTCGACAACTTCGATTCATTTGAATGTCGCGGCCGCAATCGGGTGGCCGGGGCTAAGTTGTCCGAACACGGCAAGGCCAATGCGCTCGATGTCCGTGCCGTCAAGCTTGCCAACGGCCAGGCGATTGCGCTGACCGACCGCAATGTCCCGCGCGAGTTCCGCGAAAAGGTGCTGAATTCGGTGTGCGCGCGGTTCACGACCGTCCTGGGACCGGGCTCAGACGGGTATCACGAGAATCATATCCATCTCGATCTTGCGGAACGACGCAACGGGTACCGGATATGTCACTGGGAGGTCTATGATCCGATGCCTTCGGTCGCGCCCTTGTTGCCGGCCGAACGCCCGGCGGAAGCGCCACCGCGCGAAGTAGCCGAGCAGGCCGAGGCGCCGCACGACGCGACTTCGGTACGTGAAACGGCTCCGCCAGCCCCTTCAGAAGCTGCCCCGGCTCCGCAAGCGGGCGTCGTTCCGGAGCCACGGCAACCGCCTGCATCGGCTCCGGTCGCAGACACGTCAGTTACGAGTGCGCCATCCTCGAAAAAGCCGGCCGTGCCGCAGGGGGCCGCTTCGGCGCCGCCATCCCGGCCGGCGACGGCAAAACACACGAAGCGCAAACGGAAGCGCCACAACGATCTGCCGCCCTTCCTCAGGTCGCTGTTCAACTGAACGGCGGCAATCGGACCGCGGGTCTCGGGCAACAAAAAAGCGCCGGAGGACCGGCGCTTTTTCAAATCGCTATCGCGTAACGCTCAGTAGAAGTTGCTGCTGCCACCCTGCAGCGCCATCTTCGAATTGTAGGGCGAGTCGCCGTGATGCGGCTCCAGCACCACCACCACGGTTCCAAGCTTGACGCGGTTGTAGAGGTCGATGACGTCCTCGTTGGTCATGCGAATGCAGCCCGAGGAAATCGAGGAGCCGATATATTCCGGCTGGTTGGTGCCGTGGATGCGGAAGAGCGTGTCCTTGCCGTTGGCATAAAGATACATCGCGCGCGATCCCATCGGATTGTCCGGTCCGGGAGCCACGAACTTCGGCACGCCCAGGCGCTCGATTTCACCCGATGTCGGATGCCAGGCGGGCCATTCGGTCATGGCGCCGACTTTGGCGATCCCCGACCATGCCATCGCTTCCTCGCCGACGGTGATGCCGTAGCGGATCGCCTTGCCGCCATCGAGCACGTAGTAGAGGTAGTGATTGTCGGAATCGACCATGATCGAGCCCGGCGCTTCCTTGCGGTGATACTCGACGATCGCCCGGCGGAACGGCTCGGGGACCGGCGTTTTCACATAGGAAACCTTGGCCAGGTATTCCTTGTCGCGCGGTTTGAATTCGTTCTGGTTGGTGGCCTCATAATGGGTGGCCTGCATGCAACCCGACAGCATCAGGCCCGCGGCCAGGATCCCAAACTTGACTCGAAGAGACGACATTGCTGCTTTTCCAAGTGCCCGCTGAATCATGGCGATTTACGCCCGAAAGGCCACGATTCCTCTGAACCCTATTATTGCCGGAATTCCCTAAAATTCCAGTATTTAGAAGGTTCTGTCGCTATGCAGCACGGCCTCTGTGGCATTTTTGCCGCAAAAATGCGGGCGGTCGCTGCCGAATTGGGCAGCTTTTCACACCGGCGTGAATGGTGTCATCGGATGGACATCTGTTTTAGGCAAAACGCAGCGGCATCCACCGCGGTCATAGGGTGCCGGGCTTGCCAAATCGGCGCGATCTGGCGCACTCCGGATTGGCCATTGCCATGCTGATTCCGCGCCGTTCTCTCCGGAGGTGCCATGCTCTCGATCTTCGCTCCGGCCGACAACACGTTGCGGAAAACCATCCCCACCGATTTTGCGGTCTTGTCGGACAGCGCGGTCTGGATCGACCTCGACAAGCCGACGCCGGAGGAGGATCGCGCGGTGGAGCGCCTTGCCGGAGTTGCAGTGCCGACCCGGGAGGACATGCAGGAAATCGAGATTTCCTCCCGCCTCTATATCGAGAACGGCGCGCGCTACATGACGGCGACACTGATGTGCCAGTCGGAATCCCAAAGCCCGAAGATCACGCCGGTCACCTTCATCCTCGCCAATCATCGTCTCGTCACGGTGCGCTACGATACGCCGAAGCCGTTTGCGCTCGTGGAGAACAAGCTGGCGCGAAACTGCGCGGCCGCCATCAACGGCGAGGCGGTGTTCCTCGAACTGCTGGACGCCGTGATCGACCGCTGCGCCGACATTCTCGAGCGCGCCGGCGCGGAGGTCGATGCGGTGTCGGCCGAGATCTTCGAGCCGTCGCCGGCCCGCGGCCACGCGCCGATCTACTCGCAAATCCTGCTGACGATCGGCAAGAAGGGCGATCTCACCTCTAAGGTGCGCGAGAGTCTCGTTTCGATCGGGCGCATGGTGTCGTTCGCCGCGGTGGAGAGCGAGGCCGGTCGTTGGAGCAAGGAGCAGAAGGCGCAGCTCAAGACCATGCAGCGCGACGTGTCGTCGCTGACCGATCACGCCTCCTATCTCTCCAACAAGATCACCTTCGTGCTGGATGCGATGCTCGGCGTCGTCAACCTGGAGCAGAACAACATCATCAAACTGTTCTCGGTGATGGCGGTGGTCTTGATGCCGCCGACGCTGATCGCCTCGGTCTACGGCATGAACTTCAAGTTCATGCCCGAGCTCGAA
This sequence comes from Nitrobacter sp., assembly GCA_051953235.1. GTDB lineage: Bacteria > Pseudomonadota > Alphaproteobacteria > Rhizobiales > Xanthobacteraceae > Nitrobacter. Next base: position 3,931 of record JBQCIZ010000566.1, read on the forward strand.
CATCCGCTCGGCTATCCGCTGGCGCTTGTCGCAATGGTCGCCGCCGCCGTGTTGCCGTACCTGTTCTTCAAGATGAAGAAATGGTTGTAGGCAAGGTTCTCCGCGATCGTCTGCTTCGCTGGAACCCGCCACAATTTTCCCCGTAAAATTTGAGCGGTCCGCTGAACGGTTTCCAAAATGGGTTGCTGCCATAACGCGCGAGCAATATTCGCGAGGGCGGCAATGGTTGAGAAAGTCATAACAGGGGCGCGCAACGTCCTCGATTTCCGCAGCTATCAACAGTTGCGGAAAGCGGCTACGGACAATG
>JBQCIZ010000567.1:0-2766 GCA_051953235.1 Nitrobacter sp.
GCTCGCGATCCCGATCATGTTGTGATGCTCGGCGACCCAGATGCGGCGATAGCCCCATCCTTCCGCGTGAGCCGCGAGATCGCGGGCGTTGTCGAGCGCGCCGCGCGCGTCGGTGGACTGCGTGACGCGAACGAGGTCGAGAATGGAGAGGGGGATCATCAGGAAACTCGGATTGTCGCGGAGCCGTGGGGCGGACGCGCTGAGAAGGGGGCAGGCGAGGTCTGTCACTCTATATGGGGCGTGCGCCGCTTATCGCCATGCCGGAAGACGCATGGCTACCGCTTCTTCCACCCACCCCTGTGCCCCGGCGCGCCGCCGGTCGAGCGCGGCGCATTCTCGTCGCGCTTGACGAGGCCACCGCCTGCCTGGCCGCCCGCGCGCCGGGATTGCGGCTTGTAGATCTTGCTTTCGGTGCCGGGGCCCATTTCGTCCAGCGTCGGTTTGCGCGGCTTCGAACGCCCCTCGGTCGGCTTCACTTCGTGCCACGAGGCGATGCCCATCTCGTCGAGCGAGGGCTTGTGGATTTTGGACGTTGAACCGCCCCGCTTGCCGAATTTGCCCGACGGTCTGCCCTGCGCCGCCTTGTCGAGACGTGCCGGCAGGTTCGCCGCGTCGCCGTATTTCTTCGTGCCGGCGTAAGAGCCCGCCTTTGCCGCCACGCCGCGCTGCTTGATAGTGGGATCGTCCACGACAGCGAGTTCGGTGGCGCGCAGCCGCTTCACCTCGTCGCGCAGCCGCGCGGCCTCCTCGAAGTTCAGGTCGGCGGCGGCCTCGCGCATCCGCGTTTCCAGGTCGGAGAGCACCGCCTCGAAATTGTGGCCGATGGCGACGGCATCGTCGGCCATGCCGCCATCGCCGATCTCCACCAGCACGTGGTCGCGCTCGTAAACCGAATTGAGGATGTCGCCGATCGATTTCTTCACGCTCTCCGGCGTGATGCCGTTGATGGTGTTGTACTCCACCTGCTTTTCGCGGCGGCGATTGGTTTCGGCCATCGCGCGCTCCATCGAGCCGGTGATCTGGTCGGCATAGAGGATCACCTTGCCGTCGACGTTTCGCGCGGCGCGGCCGATGGTCTGGATCAGCGACGTCTCGCTGCGCAAAAACCCTTCCTTGTCGGCGTCGAGGATTGCAACCAGCGCGCATTCGGGACTGTCGAGACCTTCGCGCAAGAGATTGATGCCGACCAGCGCGTCGAAGGCGCCGAGCCTGAGGTCGCGGATGATCTCGATGCGTTCGATGGTGTCGATATCCGAGTGCATGTAGCGCACGCGGATTCCCTGCTCGTGCAGGTATTCGGTGAGGTCTTCCGCCATGCGCTTGGTCAGCACTGTTATCAGCGAGCGGTAGCCCTTCTGCGCCGTGGCGCGGACCTCGCCGACGAGGTCGTCGACCTGCGTGCGCGCGGGGCGGATGTCCACCGGCGGATCGATCAGGCCGGTCGGGCGGATCACCTGCTCGACGAACACGCCGCCGCTTTCGTTGAGCTCCCATGCGCCGGGGGTCGCGGACACGCCGACCGTCTGCGGCCGCATCATGTCCCACTCCTCGAAGCGCAGCGGGCGATTGTCCATACAGGAAGGCAGGCGGAAGCCGTATTCGGCGAGCGTCGCCTTGCGGCGGAAGTCGCCGCGGAACATGCCGCCGATCTGCGGCACGGTGACGTGGCTTTCGTCGGCAAACACCAGCGCGTTGTCGGGGACGTATTCGAACAGCGTCGGCGGCGGCTCGCCCGGCAGGCGCCCGGTCAGGTAGCGCGAATAGTTCTCGATGCCGGCGCAGCTTCCGGTCGCCTCCAGCATCTCGATGTCGAAGGTGGTGCGTTGCTCCAGCCGCTGGGCTTCCAGCAGGCGGCCCTGATCGTGCAACTGGTCGAGCCGCTGCTTGAGTTCGATCTTGATGGCCTTGATCGCCTGCACCAGCGTCGGCCGCGGCGTCACGTAGTGCGAGTTGGAATAGACTTTAATGAATTCCAGCTCGTCCTGTTTGTGGCCGGTGAGCGGGTCGAATTCCTCGATGCTTTCCACCTCGTCGCCGAACAGGTTGACGCGCCAGGCCCGGTCCTCGTAGTGCGCCGGGAAGATGTCGATGACGTCGCCGCGTACGCGAAACGTGCCACGGGTGAAGTCGGCCGAGGTGCGCTTGTATTGCAGGGCGACGAGATCGGCGATGAGCTGGCGCTGGTCGATGCGCTCGCCGCGCTTCAGCGCAAAGGTCATCGCGGTGTAGGTTTCGACCGAACCGATACCGTAGATGCACGAGACTGACGCGACGATGATGACGTCGTCGCGCTCGAGCAGCGCGCGCGTCGCCGAGTGGCGCATGCGGTCGATCTGCTCGTTGATGGACGAGTCCTTCTCGATATAGGTGTCGGTGCGCGGGACGTAGGCTTCTGGCTGGTAGTAGTCGTAATACGAGACGAAATACTCGACCGCATTGTCGGGGAAGAAGTTCTTGAACTCGCCGTAGAGCTGCGCCGCCAGCGTCTTGTTCGGCGCGAGGATCAGTGCCGGGCGCTGCGTCGCCTCGATCACCTTCGCCATGGTGTAGGTCTTGCCGGAGCCGGTGACGCCGAGCAGCACCTGGGTGCGATCGCTACGCTGGATGCCTTCCACCAGTTCCTTGATCGCGGTGGGCTGGTCACCCTTCGGCTGATATTCGGATTTGATCTCGAAGCGCACGCCGCCTTCGGTCTTCTCCGGGCGCGGCGGGCGGTGCGGCGTCCACACCTTCAGCGAGCCGTCGTCCTTCTTGAATTCAGGGCGG
>JBQCIZ010000568.1:0-3442 GCA_051953235.1 Nitrobacter sp.
GTTGAGTTGCTCGAGCGCCTTGTCCTTGCCGGAAACTTCCTGCGACAGGTAGAACTGCACGACGAGGAACACCGAGAGCAGGAACACGATAGCGAGCACCAGCGTCGACAGTGCGTCGTCGAAGCCCGGCCAGTAGTTGAATCCGGATTCGCGCCGGGCACGTGCGAGCGCCATCTCTGTCTCCGCTCAGCTCTTCTCTGGTTGCCGGGCGAGCCGCTCGAGGAGCCGCTTGATCTCGCGGCTCTGCTCGCCCTGGCCATCGGCCCATTCGCGGATCATCTGCTGTTCGGTGCGCATGTGGGCGACAAGGCCCTGAATGGCTTCCGCGAGATTGGCCATGGCGGTGGTGGTGCTGCGGTTGGATCCCATGTCTTGCACGGCGGTGCGAAGTTTCTCGATGGCGCCCTGGACTTCGACAGAGGAGCCTTGCGGGGTCTCGCTGCCGTATTCGCGCACGGTGGTGGCGAGCCAGTCCTCGAGGTCGGTGTAGAAGCGGTTCTGCGCCTGGCTCGATTGCAGGTCGAGGAAGCCGAGGATCAGCGAGCCGGCGAGGCCGAACAGCGACGACGAGAACGAAATGCCCATGCCGCCGAGCGGTGCGGCGAGGCCTTCCTTCAATGTGTCGAACATCGCGCCGGCATCGCTGCCGACTTTCAAGCCGTCGATCACCTTGCCGACCGAGCCCACGGTTTCGATCAGGCCCCAGAAGGTGCCGAGCAGCCCGAGGAACACCAGAAGGCCGGTCATATAGCGGGAGATGTCGCGCGCCTCATCGAGGCGGGTCGCGATGGAATCGAGCAGGTGCCGCATGGTCTGCTGCGAGATCGACATCCGCCCGGTGCGCTCGCCGCCGAGAATGGCCGCCATGGGCGCCAGCAGCCGTGGCCGCCGGTCCAGCGCGAGGCCCGGATCGGCGATGCGGAAGTTGTTGACCCACGCGACCTCGGGATAAAGCCGGATCACCTGCCGGAACGCCAGAATGGTGCCGATCGCGAGCACCCCGCCGATCAGCGCATTGAGGCCAGGGTTGGCGAAGAACGCCAGAACGATCTGCTTGTACAGCACCACGGCGACCAGTGCGCACAGCACGATGAACACCAGCATCCGCACCAGAAAGATCCGGGGCGATGACAGTTTTGTCAGTTCGATCTCCAGTGCGGAGCGGGGGGCCGTGCCTTGCGCCATTATCGTGCTTACCCGTTACGAGAGGACCGGAGGTTCACCGCCGCAATATGGCACAGCGTGGCCGGGAAAAAATAGATTGTTCCACCGGTTTTGTCCCGCGGATCCGGAACCTCGATCCGAAACCGGGCTTGAATCACGACGTATTTGTTTCGGACGCACGAATTTCGCGCTGCCGAGGGAATTTGCATGGTCATTTATCTGGTTGCTCTCGCCTTGATCGCATTGTCGTTGTCGATTCTGATGGCGGTTGCGTGGGCGGTGCAACAGCGCACCGGCAATTCCGGCTGGGTCGATACCATCTGGACGTTTTCGCTGGGGCTTGTCGGCGCCGGGAGTGCGCTCTGGCCGCTCGACGGCGCGCCTGTCACAGCGCGGCAATGGCTGATCGCGGTGCTGGTGGTGGTGTGGTCGTTGCGGCTCGGCGTCCATATTGCGATGCGAACGGCCAAAATCACCGACGATCCGCGTTATGCGGCATTTGCGAAGGAGTGGGGCGCCGACTCGCCGCGCCGCATGTTCGTCTTTCTCCAGAATCAGGGGTTGGGGTCGATCCCGCTGGCGTTCTCGATTTTTGTCGCCGCGCATGTGCCATCGTCCGCGCTGCGGCTTCAGGACTATCTCGGCGCGCTTATCCTGCTGGTCGGTATCGCGGGTGAAGCGCTGGCCGACGCGCAGCTCAGGCGCTTTCGCACAGATCCCGCCAATGCGGGTCGCGTCTGCGACATCGGACTGTGGCGTTGGTCGCGGCATCCGAACTACTTCTTCGAATGGTTCGGCTGGCTCGCCTATCCGGTGATCGCGATATCGCCGGCCGATCCGCTGTCCTACCCTTGGGGTTTCGCGACGCTGCTCGCGCCGGTTTTCATGTACTGGATCCTGGTCCACGTCACCGGCATCCCGCCGCTGGAACAGCAGATGCTGCGCTCGCGCGGCGAGCTCTATCGCGCCTATCAGGCCCGCACCAGCATGTTCTTTCCGCTGCCGCCACAGACAGGAGCGACGTCATGAGCCTCATTTCGACCATCATCGGCACCGCCGAGCGCGTGCCGCTCCCCGATGCGGTGGTCCGCGCCGGCATCAACCGCTTATGCTCGCGCACCGCCGCGAAGTTTGCGGCCAGCGATGGCGGCAGCGACGCGGCCTTCGCTGATGAAATGGCCGCGCGCGCCATCGCGGAATATACCGACGAGGCGAACGCGCAGCATTACGAGGTGCCCGCGGCATTCTTTGCGCGCGTGCTCGGGCCAAACCGGAAGTATTCCGCGTGTTTCTACAAGGAGCCCGCATCGACATTGCAGGAGGCCGAGGAAGAAGCGCTGCGGCAGACCGTGGAGCACGCGGATCTCGCCGACGGCCAGTCGATCCTCGAACTCGGATGCGGCTGGGGCTCGCTGTCGCTGTGGATGGCGCGCCAGTTTCCCAACGCGAATATCTTGGCGGTGTCGAATTCACATTCGCAGCGCGAATTTATCGAGGAGCAAGCGGCCGCGCGCGGGCTCGCCAACCTCAAGGTCGTCACCCAAGACATGAATGTGTTCCATCCCGCGCGCAAGTTCGACCGCATCGTCTCCGTGGAGATGTTCGAGCACATGATGAACTGGCGGGACCTGATGATGCGGGTCAACTCCTGGCTTGCGCCCGGTGGCCGCTTCTTCATGCACATCTTCACCCACCGCAGCGGCGCCTATCTGTTCGATCGTGCCGACGGCGAAGACTGGATCGCCCAACACTTCTTCACCGGCGGGGTGATGCCGAGCCACCATCTGATCCGGCAATATGCCGATCTGTTCACGGTGGAGAAGGAATGGCGCTGGAGCGGCACGCACTATCAGCGCACCGCGCTGGACTGGCTCGCGAACTTCGACCGCAATCGTGACGAGATCGAAGCCATCCTCGAGCCGGTCTATGGCAGCGAGACTGCGCTGTGGATGCGGCGCTGGCGCTGGTTCTTCCTCGCGACCGCCGGATTGTTCGGCTACGCCGATGGCAGTGAGTGGGGCGTCAGCCACTATCGGATGACGGCGACGGCGTGATCTTTTTCAGTGTTGCAGCGAAAGCCTGCGACAAGTTGGCGCGAACGCGCCGCTGGATCGCGCAGGTGCTGCCTGTTTGAGCACAAAGCGCCGCGTTAGAGAGCAGCGGTGATTACCATTTTCTTTCAATTGGAATGGAACCCGGCTCACGACTGTGTGAGTCCGTAAAAGGGGCGTGACTTCAACGCGATAGCGTTGTGTGACATTGCGCCGCCGCAAAAGCA
>JBQCIZ010000569.1:0-10916 GCA_051953235.1 Nitrobacter sp.
AGCCTGTTCGGCGAGCCGCGCCGAATCATCGACAAGGACGAGGCGGTGGAGTTGCTGACGGCGACGCTGCCCGATCTCGAGACCGCCGAAGTTCGCCAGCGGCTCGGCACCCGCAAGGGATTCGTCTGGCTAAAGCGCGAAATTACGCCGTCGCAGCAGAAGGAAATCCACAATCTCGGGATTCCCGGCATCGGCTTCCTCCGCGAGAACAAGCGCGTCTATCCGAGCGGCCGCGAGGTCGCGCATCTGATCGGCCTGGTCAATATCGACAACCAGGGCATCGCCGGCATGGAGAAGTGGCTCGACAGCAACGGGCTCGCGGATCTGCATCGTGCGGGCTTCGCCACCGACCGTCTGCAGGAGCCGGTGCAGTTGTCGGTCGATCTGCGTGTCGAGCATGCGCTGCGTGACGAACTGATGAAGGCGAAAGAGCATTTCCACGCCAAGGCAGCCTCGGGTCTCGTCTCCAACGTGAAGACTGGCGAAATCGTCGCGATGGTCTCGCTGCCCGATTTCGATCCGAATAACCCGAAGGAAGCGCACGATCCAGACCGCATCAACCGCCTGACCACGGGCGTGTACGAAATGGGATCGACCTTCAAGGCGTTCACGCTGGCGATGGCGCTGGATTCCGGAAAGTACGATCTCAATTCGATGTGGGATGCGCGGGCGCCGCTGCATTTCGGCCGCTTCAAGATCCACGACGACCATCCGCTCGGCCGTTTCATCAACATGAAAGAGGTGTTCACCTATTCGTCGAACATCGGAGCGGCGCGCATCGCGCTCGCGCAGGGTGTCGAAGCGCACAAGGCGTTCCTGCGCAAGCTGGGCCAGATGGATCGCCTGCGCACCGAGTTGCCGGAAAGCGCCGCGCCGATCCTGCCGCGCAAATGGGGCGAACTGAACACCGTCACCATCGCCTTCGGACACGGCATCGCGGTGGCGCCGCTGCAGGCGGTGATGGGCATCGACGCGCTGGTCAACGGCGGTTACCTCATTCCGCCGACCTTCCTGAAGCGTTCGGAAGCCGACGCGATGAAACTCGCGAAGCGCGTCATCAAGAAGGAAACCAGCGACAAGATGCGCTTCCTGCTGCGGCTCAACGCCGAAATCGGCACCGCGAAGAAGGCCGACGTCAAGGGCTACTATGTCGGCGGCAAGACCGGCACCGCCGAGAAGGTCATCAACGGCCGCTACGCCAAGAAGAAGGTGCTCAATGCCTTCACGGCGATCCTGCCGGCGGACAATCCGCAGTACCAATTGCTGGTCATGCTGGACGAGCCGCAGCCGCTCAAGGAAACCTTCGGCTTCATCACCTCCGGCTGGAACGCTGTGCCGACCGGAGGCAAGATCATCGCGCGCATTGCGCCGTTGCTCGGGATACAGCCGCGGTTCGATCTGCCGCCGTCCGAGCGCCTTATTCTTGCGGCATCGAAGGTGACGCAGTAGACGCAGGTTCGGCTTTTCTGGTGTCCCGAATCCGAAGTTCGCCTGATTTTCAACGTGTGCCATAGCGAACTTCGGATTCGCAGGGACACCAGCAACTTGATATTTGCCAGTGGTTTTCTGATTCTAACATTCGCGAGAAAACTCGCTGAAACGGCATGCGAATGTTAGAATCAGAGAACCACTGGGCCGGGACCGGGAGACCATGAAACTTCGCGAGCTTTTCGGCGACGGGGCCACGATGGATGCGCGGACTGGCGAGCTCGCGGTCGGCGGCCTCGCCGTGGACAGCCGCGCTGTGAAGCCGGGCTATCTGTTTTTCGCACTCGCAGGTGCAAAGACCGACGGCGCGCAGTTCATCGACGCCGCGATCGCCTCCGGCGCGGTTGCGGTGGCCGGCGAGCATGCGCCGGCGGATTGCAGCGCTCCCTTCATTACGACATCGAATCCGCGCCGCGCGCTGGCGCTGGCGGCGGCGAAGTTCTTTTCCCGGCAACCCGCGACCATCGCCGCCGTCACCGGCACCAGCGGCAAGACGTCGGTGGCGGCTTTCACGCGTCAGATCTGGCAGCGGCTCGGCCATCCCTCCGCGAGCATCGGCACCATCGGCGTGGTTGCGCCGTCGCGCACCGTCTACGGTTCGCTGACGACGCCCGATCCGATCGCGCTGCATCGCGAGCTCGATCAACTCGCAGGTGAGGGCGTCACGCATCTCGCGCTCGAAGCATCGTCGCACGGCCTCGATCAATACCGGCTCGACGGCGTGCGCGTGCGCGCCGCCGGCTTCACCAACCTGTCGCGCGACCACATGGACTATCATCCTGATGTCCAGCACTATCTCGACGCCAAGCTGCGGCTGTTCCGCGATCTGGTCGATGCCGAGGGTGTCGCGGTGATTTCGGCCGATCACGACTGTTCGGCCGCGGTGATCGAAGCCGCCGCTGCGCGCAATCTCGCGGTGATGCGGGTCGGCCGCCGCGGCGACGGCGCGCACCTCGGCATTCGCCTCGTCGATGCCGCCATCGACGGGTTTGCCCAGAAGCTGACAATCGAACATGCGGGGCGCCAGCGCGTGCTGCGTCTGCCGCTGGTCGGTGAATTCCAGATCGAGAACGCGCTGGTCTCGGCAGGGCTCGCCATCGGCACGGGCAGCGATGCGGATCAGGTGTTCGCTGCGCTCGAACATCTTGAAGGCGCCAAAGGACGATTAGAACTGGTCGGCGAGCGCAATGGCGCCCCGGTGTTCGTCGATTACGCTCACAAGCCCGATGCGCTGGCGAAGGCGCTGCAGGCGTTGCGGCCCTATGCGACGCGCCGGCTGGTCGTGGTGTTCGGCGCCGGCGGCGACCGCGACGCGGGCAAGCGTCCGCTGATGGGCGAGATCGCCGTCGCCAATGCTGACGCCGTTATCGTCACCGACGACAATCCGCGTAGCGAGAATCCCGCCGCGATCCGCGCGGCTATCCTCGCGGCCGCCCGAGGCGCGCGCGAGATCGGCGACCGCGCGGAGGCGATCCGTGCCGCGATCGCCGGACTACAGCCGGGCGACGCCTTGCTGATCGCCGGCAAGGGTCACGAGACCGGGCAGATCGTCGGCGACCGTGTGCTGCCGTTCAGCGATCATGAAGCTGCCGAGGCGGCACTCACCTCGAGGGTGGCATGAACGAACAACCGTTGTGGACGTCCGACGCCCTGGCTGCGGCGATGCGCGCGGAGACGCGTGGAATCCTACCGGCTGCCGTATCCGGAATTTCAATCGACAGCCGCACCATCGCTCCGGGCGAAGCCTATTTCGCGATCAAGGGCGACGTTCACGACGGTCACGCCTTCGTCGATGCAGCCTTGAAGGCAGGCGCGGCGCTGGCGGTGGTTGAATCCGCGCAGCGCGACAAGTTCGCGGCCAATGCACGGCTACTCATTGTGGACGATGTGCTCGACGGTTTGCGCGATCTGGCGCGGGCGTCACGCGAACGCCTGTCGGCGCAGGTGATCGCGGTCACGGGCTCGGTCGGCAAGACCTCGACCAAGGAAGCGCTGCGCAGCGTGTTCGGCGCGCAGGGCAGGACCCACGCCTCGGTCGCCTCGTTCAACAATCACTGGGGCGTGCCGCTGTCGCTGGCGCGCTGTCCGGCGGACGTGCGTTTCGCGATTTTCGAAATCGGCATGAATCATGCGGGCGAGATCGAGCCGCTGGTGAAGATGGTACGGCCGCATGTCGCGATCATCACGACGGTCGAGCCCGTGCATCTCGAATTCTTCTCCGGCGTCGAGGCGATCGCCGACGCCAAGGCGGAAATCTTCGAGGGCGTCGAGCCCGGCGGCGCCGTGGTCCTCAATCGTGACAACGCGCAATTCGCCCGGCTGCAGAAACGTGCGAAGAAACTCGGGATCGCAAAAATCGTCACCTTCGGGGCGGACAAGAAAGCGGACGCGCGGCTGCTCGACATAGCGCTGCATCCGGCATGCTCCGCGATCCACGCGAAGATTCTTGGTCACGAACTGACCTACAAGCTCGCGATGCCCGGCCGCCACATGGCCATGAATTCGCTCGCGGTGCTGGCGGCGGCATCGCTCGCCGGAGCTGACCTCGCACTTGCGGGAATTGCGTTGTCGCAGGCGCAGCCGGCCGCGGGCCGCGGCGTGCGCCACGCGCTGACCGTGCCGAATGGCGAGGCCACGCTGATCGACGAGAGCTATAACGCCAATCCCGCCTCGATGGCCGCGGCCCTGAATGTACTGGGCCAGGCCAAGATCGGCGGGCAGGGACGTCGCATCGCCGTGCTCGGCGACATGCTGGAACTGGGGCCGACGTCGGCCGAACTGCATCGCGGGCTCGCCGATGCGGTGCAGGCCAACGGCATAGATATGATATTTTGCTGCGGCCCGCTGATGCGCCATCTGTGGGACGCGCTTTCCTCCGGTCGGCGGGGCGGCTATGCAGAGGGATCGGCCGCGCTCGAATCGCAGGTAGTGGGGGCAATCCGCGCCGGTGACGTGATTATGGTCAAGGGCTCGCTCGGCTCGCGGATGAAGGTGATTGTGACGGCGCTTGAAAAACGATTTCCCGGCAATACCGCGCACGATGAAGCCGCGGTCTAGTGTGGTGGTTCAGAAGTTCGCTTCATTGCCTCGGCGGGTCCGTCAAGCGAACTTCTGAACCCAAACCACACTCCAGACGTATAAGTTGCTAGTGTCCCTTTGATTCCGAAGTTCGCATCAAAGGTTGCTGCAAGGATATGCGAACTTCGGAATCGGGACACTAGGGTTGATTAGATGTTTTACTGGCTGATCGATCTCTCCAATACCGTTCCGGGTCTCGGCATTTTCAAGCCGCTCCTGAACGTCTTCCGCTACATCACGTTCCGCACCGGCGGCGCGATGGTGACGGGGGCGCTGTTCGTATTCCTGTTCGGGCCTTGGATCATCGACAACCTGCGCCTGCGCCAGGGCAAGGGCCAGCCGATCCGCACCGACGGTCCGCAATCCCATCTCACCAAGAAGGGCACGCCGACCATGGGCGGCCTGATGATCCTGTCGGGTCTCGTGGTGTCGACCGTGCTGTGGGCCAATCCGCTCAACCCCTATGTCTGGATCGTGCTCGCGGTGACGCTCGGCTTCGGCTTCATCGGTTTCTATGACGACTATCTGAAGGTGACGAAGCAGACCCATGCGGGCTTCTCCGGCCGCACACGCCTTCTGCTCGAACTCGTGATTGCCCTGGTCGCGTGCTACGCGCTGATCCGCCTCGGGCGTCAGCCGTTCTCGACCGCGCTTGTGATCCCGTTCTTCAAGGACGTGGTGCTGAATCTCGGCTGGTTCTTCCTTGTGTTCGGCGCCTTCATTATTGTCGGCGCCGGCAACGCGGTGAACCTCACCGACGGCCTCGACGGCCTCGCCATCGTGCCGGTGATGATCGCTTCCGCGAGTTTCGCGATGATCGCCTACCTCGCGGGCAACGCGGTGTTCGCCGAATATCTGCAGATCAACTACATCGCCGGCACCGGCGAACTCGCGGTGCTGTGCGGCGCGGTGCTCGGAGCGGGGCTTGGCTTTCTCTGGTTCAACGCGCCGCCGGCCTCGAGCTTCATGGGCGACACCGGCTCGCTGGCGCTCGGCGGCATGCTCGGTTCGATCGCGGTCGCGGTGAAGCACGAGATCGTGCTGGCCGTGATCGGCGGGCTGTTCGTGCTGGAAGCGGTGTCGGTCATCGTGCAGGTGGCCTCGTTCAAGCTGACGGGCAAGCGCATCTTCAAGATGGCGCCGATCCATCATCACTTCGAGCAGCTCGGCTGGACCGAGCCGCAGATCGTGATCCGGTTCTGGATCATCGCAGTGATGCTGGCGCTCGCCGGCCTCTCTACGCTGAAGCTGCGGTGATCAGTTGATCCCCGTCACATCCTTCGCCGGCAAGACGGTTGCGGTGTTCGGCCTCGGCGGCTCCGGCCTTGCGAGCTGTCACGCGCTGAAAGCGGGTGGTGCCGAGGTGATCGCCGCCGACGATAACGCAGATAACGTCGCGAAAGCCGTGCAAGCCGGATTCATCACCGCCGATCTGCGCTCCGTGTCGTGGTCGAACTTTGCCGCACTGGTGCTGGCGCCCGGTGTGCCGCTGACCCATCCGAAACCGCATTGGAGCGTGCTGGCCGCGCGCGAGGCGGGCGTCGAGGTGATCGGCGACATCGAACTGTTCTGCCGTGAGCGGCGGCGTCACGTGCCCGACGCACCGTTCGTGGCGATTACCGGCACCAACGGCACGTCCACGACCACCGCGCTGGTCGCGCACCTGATGCGCGAGGCCGGACACGACGTGCAGATGGGCGGCAACATCGGCACCGCGATCCTGTCGCTGGAACCGCCGCGCAAGGGCCGCGTCCACGTCATCGAGATGTCGTCGTACCAGATCGATCTGACGCCGTCGCTCGATCCGACCGTCGGCATCCTGCTCAATGTCAGCGAGGATCATCTCGATCGCCACGGTACCATCGAGCACTACGCCGCCGTGAAGGAGCGGCTGGTCGCACGGGTCCAGCCGCAGGGCATGGCGATCATCGGTGTCGACGACATCTGGAGCCGTGCAGCAGCGGACCGTATCGAACAGGCCGGCAAGCGCGTGATGCGCGTGTCAGTGAAGCGCCCGCTGGCGGACGGCGTCAGCGTCGATCATGACACGATCGTACGCGCCTCGGGCGGCGCCCGCAGCGAAATCGCCGACATCGGCGGCATCGGCTCGCTGCGCGGCCGGCACAACGCGCAGAATGCCGCCTGCGCCTCGGCGGCGGTGCTGGCGCTCGGCGTCAGCCGCGAGGTGTTGCAGAAGGGTCTGCGCAGTTTTCCGGGCCTCGCGCATCGCATGGAGCAGGTCGGCCGCAAGGCCAATGTTCTGTTCGTCAACGATTCCAAGGGCACCAATGCCGACGCCACCGAGAAGGCGCTGTCGTCGTTTGCCAACATCTTCTGGATCGCCGGCGGCAAGCCGAAGACTGGCGGCATCACCTCGCTCGCCGAATTCTTCCCGCGCATCCGGAAAGCCTACCTGATCGGCGAGGCGGCCAGAGAGTTCGCGGCAACGCTCGAAGGCAAGGTGCCTTACGAAATCAGCGAAACGCTTGATGCCGCCGTACCCGCAGCCGCGCGTGACGCGGAAGCCTCTGGCATCGCGGACGCTGTGGTGTTGTTGTCGCCGGCCTGCGCCTCGTTCGACCAGTTCCGCAATTTCGAAATCCGCGGCGATCATTTCCGCGATCTGGTGCGGGCGCTGCCGGGCGTGACGCCCGCGGTGTGAACCGGCGCGGGATCTTCCCGAAAACTTGTCCTGTTTCCTTAACCCTCCGGTAACCACGATGGGGGACCAATGGACGATCTCCGCCCGCAGGACCCGTCATGATTTCACGCGAACAACGCACCCCGCTCTCGGAATGGTGGTGGACCGTGGACCGGCCGCTGCTGGCGGCCATGATCGTCCTGATGCTGACCGGCGTGGTGCTGTCGCTGGCGGCAAGTCCATCGGTGGCGACCCGCATCGGGCTCGATCCCTTTCACTTCTTCCATCGTCACGTGCTATTCCTGATTCCGTCCATCGTCGTGATGATCGGCGTCTCCTTCCTGTCGCCGCGCCAGATCCGCCGTTCGGCGCTGATCATGTTCGCGCTGAGCATCATCCTGATCGTGGCGACGCTCTGGCTCGGTCCGGAGGTGAAGGGCGCCAAGCGCTGGATCACGATCCTTGGCGTCAACATCCAGGCCTCGGAATCCGCGAAGCCCGCTTTCGTGGTGCTGGCGGCGTGGCTGTTCTCGGAATCCGCGCGCAAGCCCGAGATGCCGGCGACCTCGATGGCTCTCGCGCTGCTGCTGGGACTCGTGACACTTCTGGTGATGGAGCCGGACTTCGGCCAGACCATGCTGGTGCTGATGGTCTGGGGTGCGCTGTTCTTCATTGCCGGCATGCGTATCGTCTGGGTGTTCGGCCTCGCAGGCTCGGCGGCGGCGGGGTTGTTCGTCGCCTACATGCTGGTGCCGCACGTCGCTGCGCGCATCCAGCGCTTCATGGATCCGGCGTCGGGCGATACATTCCAGGTCGACACCGCGATGGAGGCGTTCAGCAACGGCGGCTGGTTCGGGCTCGGCCCGGGCGAAGGCATCGCCAAGCGGAGTCTTCCTGACAGCCACACCGATTTCGTGTTCGCGGTCGGTGCCGAGGAATTCGGCATCATCATGTGCCTGGCGCTGCTCGGGCTGTTCACCTTCATCGTGATCCGCACGCTGTCGCGCGCCTATGCATCGGAAGACCTGTTCTCGCGCTTTGCGGCGTCCGGCCTTGCCATCATGTTCGGCGTGCAGGCGGCGATCAACATGGCGGTCAATCTGCATCTGATTCCCGCGAAGGGCATGACGCTGCCATTCATTTCCTATGGCGGTTCGTCGATGGTGTCGCTGGCTTACGGGGTCGGCATGATGCTGGCGCTGACGCGGCAGCGGCCGCGCACCGAAATGGAATCGATCGGCGAGGCGACCGCCGCCCCGAGCTATGCCTGATAAACCTCTCATTCTTCTCGCCGCCGGGGGCACCGGAGGGCATCTGTTTCCCGCCGAGGCGCTCGGCGTCGAGCTGATGAAGCGCGGCCTGCGCATTCGTCTCGTCACGGATTCGCGCGCGCTGCGCTACAGCGGGTTGTTCTCGAAGGACATGACCGACGTGGTGCCGAGCGAGACCGTGCGCGGCCGCTCGCCGCTGGCGCTGGCGCGCACCGGCCTGATGCTTGCGACCGGCACCGCCGTCGCCTTCAACCTGATGCGGCGGCTGAAGCCTGCGGCGGTGGTCGGGTTCGGCGGTTATCCAACGGTGCCGCCGCTGGTCGCCGCGCGGCTCGCCGGCATCCCGTCTGTCATTCACGACGCCAACGCGGTGATGGGCCGCGCCAATCGCTTCCTGTCGCGGCGCGTCAGCGCCATCGCGACATCGCTGCCCGGCGTGCTCGACAAGGAGCCGTCGCTGGTCGGCAAGACCACCACGACGGGCACGCCGATGCGGCCCGCGATTCTCGCCGCCGCCGCGGTGCCGTTCGCGGCGCCGGGTCCGAGCGATCCCGTCCGCGTTCTCGTGGTCGGCGGCAGCCAGGGCGCGCGGGTGATGAGCGACACCGTGCCGGGTTCGATCGAAAAGCTCGCGCCTGCATTCCGGTCGCGTCTCGTGCTGACGCAACAGGTGCGCGATGAGGACATGGCGCGGGTGCGCGCGATCTACGATCGGCTCGGCATCAGGGCCGAGCTTGCGCCGTTCTTCGCCGATCTGCCGGCGCGGCTGGCTGCGAGCCATGTGATCGTGTCGCGCTCCGGCGCCGGTACGGTGGCCGAGCTTGGCGCCATCGGCCGTCCGTCGATTCTGGTGCCGCTGCCCGGTGCGATCGATCAGGATCAGTTCGCCAATGCCGGCGTGCTGGCCGATGCCGGCGGTGCGATCCGGATTCCGCAATCCGACTTCACGCCGGACCGTCTCGCGTCGGAATTGTCCGCGCTCGCGGATGATCCTGCGCGGCTTGCGGCGATGGCCGCCGCGGCGCGGACCGTCGGCCGGCTCGACGCTGCCGAGCGGTTGGCGGACATGGTGATGAAGGTGGCGAAGCTCCCGGTCTGAGACGGCGCGTTGGCAGCTCTGCTATATCGTCAAGACCATGAGCAAAGACCCGTTCGGGATCATAACGGCCAATCACCGCGAGACCGCGCATGCCGCGCTTCGCGCGGCTTTCGGTGCGTCACCGGTCGGCGCGATCAGGCCTGTTCCGGGCGGCGTATCCGGCGCATCCGTGTTTCGGGTCGAGACGGGCGGACGTCGTTGTGTCCTGCGGATCGAAGGCGAGCCTGGTCCGTTACGCAATCCCCATCAATATGCCTCGATGCGCATCGCGTCCGAAGCCGGCATCGCGCCGCGTGTTCACTACATGGATGAGCACGCCCGCGTTGCGGTGATGGATTTCATCGAGACGAAGCCGCTCGCGTCCTATCCGGGTGGCCCGGCCGGACTGGCAGGCGCGTTGGGCAAGCTGCTGGCTCGCCTTCAGGTCACCGAGCCGTTTCCGTCCTTCGTGATCTATCCCGACATCGTCGCGCGGCTGTGGGCTTATGTCTGCCGCACTGGATTGTTCGCGCCCGGTGTTCTTAACGCCGCGACCGAACGACTCGCGCACATCCGGAAGATATACGTCTGGGATCCGACGCGGGCCGTTTCCAGCCACAACGATGTCCTTCCACGCAACATCCTGTTCGATGGCCGTCGCCTGTGGCTGATCGATTGGGAGTCGGCCTATCGCAACGATCCGCTTGTCGATGTTGCGATGGCGCTCGACAACTTTGCGCCGTCGCCGGAACTGGAGACGGTATTGTTGAAGGCGTGGCTGGACGGCGAACCGGACGAAAAAGTATCCGCAGGGCTTGCACCGGCGCGAGCGCTGACACGCCTGTATTACGCGGGCGTTCTCTTCAGCGCGGCGGCGGCTGCGAACCGGCCGGAGCAGGACACGGATATCTCGGCACTGACGCTCGACGAGTTCACGCGTGCGATCCGCAGCGGACGGTTGAAGCCCGACACGTTTGAAACCAGTCATGCGCTCGGGAAGATGTATCTGGCGTCTTTTCTTTCCGGTGATCGCCCGCCCGGATTGCCGCCGCCATTGAGCGCGTTCCGGATCGAGGCGCTGGAATAGGGTGGGGCGAATCATTTTAAAGCCATGACGGCTTGACATTTGCCGTCATGGCCGGACTTGTTCCGGCCATCCACGTCTTGCATGAATCGCCCGGAAGAAGACGTGGATGCCCGGCATGACGCCGGGCATGACGAACTCTGGCGGGAAGACGGAACCACATGAGACTGCCGCGGGAAATCGGCCCCATCCACTTCGTCGGCATCGGCGGCATCGGCATGAGCGGCATCGCCGAGGTGCTGTGCAA
Source organism: Nitrobacter sp. (assembly GCA_051953235.1). Taxonomy (GTDB): domain Bacteria; phylum Pseudomonadota; class Alphaproteobacteria; order Rhizobiales; family Xanthobacteraceae; genus Nitrobacter. The sequence goes on from JBQCIZ010000569.1 coordinate 10,888, forward strand.
CCTCGGCTATACCGTGCAGGGGTCGGACG
>JBQCIZ010000570.1:0-3118 GCA_051953235.1 Nitrobacter sp.
TGAAGCTGCCCTCGGCTGTCACGTTGGCCTTTACACCCTATGGATCGGATCCGGCAAAGCTGGTCGAGCGCGCCCGCGAGCAGCATCATGAGATTCTGCTGCAGGTTCCGATGGAGCCCTACGATTATCCCGACAACGATCCGGGGCCGCAGACCCTGCTGACGTCGCTCGGCGCCGAGCAGAACGTCGATCGCCTGCACTGGCACCTCAGCCGCTTCCAGGGCTATGTTGGCATCGCCAACTTCATGGGCGCCAAATTCATCTCCTCCGATGCGGTGATGCAGCCCATTATCCGCGAAGCATCCAAGCGCGGACTCGGCTTCCTCGACGACGGATCGACGCCGCGAAGCGTTGCGGGCCAACTCGCAGATGGCCAGGCCATGCCATTCGCCAGGGCTGATCTGACCATCGATACCGTCCCGACATCGGTTGAGGTCGACAAGGCGCTCGCGCGGCTGGTGGATTTGGCGAAAGAACGGGGTGTTGCCGTCGGCGTGGCTTCGGCGCTTCCGGTCTCGATCGACCGGATCGGCACCTGGGCCAAGGCTCTCGAGAGCCGCGGCGTGATGCTTGTGCCATTGACAACCGCGATGCTGAAATCAAAATCAGGCTAGCATCCTGAATCCCGGTCCGCCGCGGCGAGGACCGTGGAGGCGGAAGAGGCATTGACGGAATGACGCGCTACGACGACCTGCCCTATCGAACATGCGTCGGCATGATGCTTCTCAACGAGAAGGGGCTCGTCTTTATCGGCCGCCGTGCCGGCGGCATCGAACATGTCGACGACCAGCATGTCTGGCAAATGCCGCAAGGCGGCGTCGATCCCGGCGAGGATACGTGGCTGGCGGCGAAGCGCGAGCTTTACGAGGAAACCAGCGTTCGATCGGTCGAAAAGATCGCCGAGGTGTCCGACTGGTTGATTTACGACATTCCCCGCACCGTTGCCGGACGTACCTGGAAAGGTCGTTACCGTGGCCAGCGCCAGAAGTGGTACGCTATACGTTTCACGGGCGACGACAAGGAAATCAACGTCGCCAATCCGGGCGACGGTCACAAGCCGGAATTCATCACTTGGCGTTGGGAGCCGATGCAGAACCTGACCCGGCTAATCGTGCCGTTCAAACGCCCGGTCTACGAGCGCGTGGTGAAGGAATTCGCAAGTCTTTCGGGCAGCTAACTCGCGATGAACGGCGACAAGCCTTACCGCCCCAATGTCGGCATTGCCCTGTTCAACGCCCACGGCCAGGTTCTGATCGGCCGCCGCTTTAGGGATGACGGCCCCGAAATCATTCTGCCCGGGCTCGAATGGCAGATGCCGCAAGGCGGCATCGATGCCGACGAGAATCCTCGCGACGCGGTAATGCGCGAGTTGTGGGAGGAAACCGGCGTCACCGCCGCCGACTATCTCGACGAGACAGACTGGCTGACCTACGAGTTTCCAGCATATGACGGCCCGCAGACGCATCGTCTGGCGAAATTTCGCGGCCAGCGGCAGAAATGGTTTGCGCTGCGCTTCTCAGGCCGTGATGCCGACGTCGATCCGCTAACGCCCCGCAACGGACAGCCGCCTGAGTTCGATACATGGCGCTGGGAACGGCTTGACCGCGTCGCCGACCTGGTCGTGCCGTTCCGGCGCGATGTCTACCGAGCAGTCGCCGACCGTTTCGCAAAATTCGTCTGAACGGCCAGTTCTGCAAACAAAAAGGGCGCCTCCGGGCGCCCTTTGTATTCGATGGATTGTCTTGCGCCGCTCAGTGCATCGCGGTGGTGTTGAGCTGATGCTGGATGCTCTTGAAATGGTCGAGCCGCTCGATGGCGCGGTCGAGTTCGGAGCCTTCCTTTTCGGCAAGCTTCGCTTCCATGCCCGTGATGGTGTCCGCGAACTTCGCGCGATCGAGTTCCTGGATCGACGTCGCGACATCGGCGAGCACGGTCAGGCCCTTGTCCGACACCTCGGCAAGACCGCCGAGCACGATGATCTTCTGATGCGTTCCGCCCGTGGTGACGGTCAGGATGCCCGGACGAACCGCGGCAACGACCGGCGCATGTCCGGCAAGCACGCCGAAATCGCCTTCGACGCCGGGAACGTCGACCTGATCCACCTCACCGGAGAAGGTGAGCTTTTCAGGCGAGACGAGATCGAAGTGGAAGGTGGCCATGGTACCCACTCTCTCTGCTGTCACCCGCGGGCGTGACCCGCGGGTCCATCCGTCAAAAAACTTTATCGATGGATTGCCGGGTCAAGCCCGGCAATGACGGTAAGTACTTACGCCGCTTCTGCGGCGAGCTTCTTGCCCTTTTCGACGGCTTCTTCGATGGTGCCGACCATATAGAACGCCGCTTCCGGAAGGTGATCGTACTTTCCGTCGCAGAGATCGCGGAAGCCCTTGATGGTGTCGGCGAGGTCGACGAACTTGCCGGGCGAGCCGGTGAAGATTTCGGCGACGTGGAACGGCTGCGACAGGAAGCGCTCGACCTTGCGGGCGCGCGCCACCGTCAGCTTGTCCTCTTCCGACAGTTCATCCATGCCGAGAATGGCGATGATGTCCTGCAGCGACTTGTACTTCTGCAGCACCTGCTGAACCAGACGCGCGGTCTGGTAATGCTCATCACCGACAACCAGCGGCGACAGCATGCGCGAGGTCGAGTCGAGCGGGTCCACCGCCGGATAGATGCCCTTTTCCGAGATCGCGCGCGACAGCACGGTCGTGGCGTCCAAGTGGGCGAACGAGGTCGCCGGCGCCGGGTCGGTCAAGTCGTCGGCAGGCACGTAGATCGCCTGCACCGAGGTGATCGAACCCTTGGTGGTGGTGGTGATGCGCTCCTGCAGCGCGCCCATGTCGGTCGCGAGCGTCGGCTGATAACCCACGGCCGAAGGAATACGGCCGAGCAGCGCCGACACTTCCGAGCCGGCCTGGGTGAAGCGGAAGATGTTGTCGACGAAGAACAGCACGTCCTGACCCTGATCGCGGAAGTGCTCCGAGATCGTCAGACCGGTGAGGCCGACGCGGGCGCGAGCGCCCGGCGGTTCGTTCATCTGGCCGAACACCAGCGCGCACTTGGAGCCTTCGCCGCCGCCCTTCTTGTTGACGCCGGATTCGATGAACTCGTGATAGAG
>JBQCIZ010000571.1:0-3377 GCA_051953235.1 Nitrobacter sp.
AGAACCGGCCATGAGCGCGACAACAATCGGCGATCAGCCCTGGCACGCGGACCTGCCACGCTCAACTCGCGGCGCCACGGTTGCGGGCATTGTGATCATCGCAACCACGGTCATGGGATTTGGCGTCTGGGGCAACACCGCGCCGATTGCGGGCGCAGTTGTGGCATCCGGCGTGTTCGTGGCAACCGGCCAGAACAAGATCATCCAGCATCTGGAAGGCGGCGTTATTCGCGACATCATGGTGCACGAGGGCGACACCGTTCTGCCCGGTCAGATCCTGGTCGAACTAGATCAGACGACCGCCAAGGCCGAGATGCAACGGCTCTTCCTCCGCAACGCGCGGCTCACAGCGGTCGATACCCGTCTGCAGGCGCAAGTGCGCGAAGAAGATGAAGTTCACTTCCCGCCGGAGCTGACCAGCGAGATGCGTGATCCGGAAATTCGCAACATCGTCAATGCCCAGCTTCTCGCCTTCACGGCTCAGCGCAACAACCTCAACAGCGACATCGCCGGCATCCGGGACAGCATCAAGGCCCTGGAAGAGCGTATTGCCGGATCCAAGATCCAGCTCGCGGGCGTGCAGCGCCAGATCGCGCTGGTCGACGAAGATATCAAGACCAAGGAACACCTTCTGGCCGCCGGCCTCGTCCGCAAGCCGGACGTTCTGGTTCTGCAGCGAACCCAGGCCAACCTCGAAGGTGAGGTCGGCCGTATCATGGGTGACATCGGCGATTCCAAGGAACGGATTGCCCGTGCTGTCGAACAGATCAACGGTGTGCGGAAAACCGCCATCAAGACCGCGGTCGAACAGATGCACGAGGTGCGCGGCGAGCTCGTCGATGTCCGCGAACGGATGCTGAGCGCCAAAGGCATTCTCGACAGGACCACGATCCGGGCGCCGGTCAAAGGCATCGTCGTCAAGCTGCGCTTCCATACGCGCGGAGGCGTCGTTGAACCGGGCAAACCCATCATGGAATTGCTGCCGCTCAACGAACCCCTGATCATCGAAGCCCGAGTGCGTCCGCAAGACATCGATTCAGTCAAGCACGGTCAAGAGGCCGTGGTCCGGTTGACGGCGCTCAGCCAGCGCGTGACACCGATGGTATCGGGCGACGTCATCTACCTGTCAGCCGATACGGTCGCGGATGAGAAGAAGTCGCAACAAACCGGACCAACCGACATCTATGTCGTTCGCGTGAGGCTGCACAATCAGGAGGTGGCGGCCATTCGCGGCTTCAATCCGACGCCGGGCATGCCGGCCGAGGTTTTCATCAAAACGACCGAGCGGACGTTCTTTCAGTATCTGATGAAACCGATCGAAGACAGCATGTCCCGCGCATTCCGCGAACGATAAAATCCAATGCGCCTGTCCGCGATAGCCGGCAGGCGTGCCTCGCAACGGGGAGCGCCGCCGGCCAGGTCCCGGGGCGCTTCATCCCCTTAAACGTCTTCGGTAATGCGATACCCAACTCCGGGCTCGGTCAGGATGATCTGCGGGTCGTCGGCCCTCTCTTCGATCTTCTGGCGCAACTGGCCGATATAGACGCGCAGATATTGAGTATCGGCGGTGTGGGCGATACCCCAAACCGCCGACAGGATCTGCCGGTGGGTGAGGACCCTGCCGGCATTCTTCGCCAGAAACGACAGCAGTTCGAACTCCTTCGGCGTCAGCTTCAGCTCGACGCCGGTGCGGGTCGCCTTGTGCCGCACTGCATCGATTTCCAGGTCGCGCACCCTGAGCACCGGCGTCTCCGCGTTGCGCTGCATGCGATGACGAAGCGCCGCACGCATCCGCGCCATCAGTTCACCGACGTTGAAGGGTTTGTTGACGTAGTCGTCCGCGCCGAGGTCGAGCGACTCGATCTTCTCGGCTTCGCGTTCGCGCGCGGACAGCACGATGACCGGCACATCGGACCACTCGCGGACACGGCGTATCACATCCTTGCCGTCGCCATCGGCGAGTCCGAGATCGAGCAGAACGATATCGGGAGCCTCGGCCGCGATGCGCTTCACCGCATCGGCGACCGTGGCCGTACTTGCCATCTCGTAGCCGTTGGCCTCCAGCGCAGGCTTGAGAAAGCGCAGGATCGCCGCCTCGTCGTCGACGACCAGCACACGGGATTTTGCTGTCATGCCGGAACGTCCTCCCGCGGAAACCGCATCACGAATCTGGCGCCCTGTTGTCCGCCGACCGGGCTTTCGGCCGTGATCGATCCGCCGTGAGCGTCCATGATCCCCTTGGCAATGGCAAGCCCGAGGCCGACCCCCTCGCCGCCGTCGCGCAGTTCGTGTGCGTCACGTCCCTTGACGAAGCGATCGAATACGTGCGCGAGCATATCGGCTGGAATCCCGGGCCCGTTGTCGGTGACGCGCACGTCAACGCCTGACGAACTTATTTCGGTATCGATTGTGAGATGCGCGTCCTGTGGGGTATGCACGAACGCGTTGGCCACGATATTTCCGATCGCTTGCTCGGCGAGCGCGGCATCGGCCCGCACCAGCGGAAGGTCGGAGGGTATGTTGACGTCGATGCGTTGCGATGCGCCGCGCCGCCGTGCTGCGCCAACAATGCGCTCGATGATCTCGCGCAGATCGATCCAGTCGCGGCGCAGCTCCAGCGCCCCGGCGTCGATCCGCGTGATCGCAAGCAGGTTGCGAACCATTTCGTCGAGGCCCTCGCTCTCCTGCTTGATCTGACTCAGGAGATCGGTCTTGGCCGCGGCGTCGATCTTGTCGCCATAGCTCAGAAGACTCGTTGCCGCGCCAAGGATGGACGACAGCGGCGTGCGGAAATCGTGGGAGATCGATGCCAGCAGGGTGTTGCGCACGCGTTCGGTTTCTGTCGCCGTTCTGGCCCTGATCATCTCGCTGGCCAGGGCGGCTCGCTCGAGCGCCGCGGCGGCCTGCTCGGAAAGCGTATCCAGCAAAGCGCGCGATTCGGAATCGAACGGCGGCGCCGACGGATCTTTCGCAACGCCGATGACGCCGAGCGTCTTGTCGCCGGTCCGCAGCGGCACGAAATACCACGGGATGATCGGCAACGTCCCGGTATCGGCCCCGGCAGGCTCCGCATGATTGAAGGCCCAGCGCGCCGCCGTCATGGCGGCAGGATCGAGCGTATCCTCCGGCGGCCAGGCAGCGATCAGCGCGAGGTCGTCGTCCTGCCCCAGCAGCACGACGACCGGTCGCGTCAGGCTCGCATGGATTTCCCCGGCCGCTCCCTCTGCAATGCCTTCGCGCGATGCCATTCCCGAAAGGCGCCGGGTGAACTCATAGAGGCGGCGCATGGCGCGAACCCGGCTCGCCGAGACCCGTGCCTGATCGCGAGCGCGGCCCGCCATCGCGGAGGTGACAATCGCAACGACCAGAAAGATGAC
>JBQCIZ010000572.1:0-2148 GCA_051953235.1 Nitrobacter sp.
TCGCGCCATACAAACGGCCGCGGCAATTCAACTTCATCGACTTCTCCGAATTCCCACGCTCAACCAGCGGCAAGGTTCAGCGCCACGAACTGGAGGCGAGACTTGCCACGACAACGACCGCCGGAACATCATCGTGAGCGACAGCACCCTGCGCGGCAAGGTCGCGGTGATCGGGATCGGACTGTCGCCGGTCGGCAAGGTACCCGGCAGAAGTCCACTCTGGCTGGCCGCTGATGCCGCGAAGAAGGCTCTGGCCGATGCCGGGCTTAAAAAGAGTGCCGTGGATGGCGTGCTGTCATCCCACGCCTTCGCCTCGCCGTTCCATCGGTTCAGCATGGCTTTCAGTGAATATTTCGGCATTCAACCGACGTTCTCGAACACGCTGCAGGTGTCGGGCGCGACGGCGGCGACCATGTTCAACATCGGCGCCGCCGCGATTCACGGTGGCCTTGCCAAGGTCGTCCTCGTCGTCGCCGGCGACAGCCTGATGACCGGCCTGACGCCTGACCTCGCCCTGCGCTCGCTGACGGAAAGCCGCGACCAGCAATATGAAATGCCGTTCGGTATTCCCGTCGCCAACACCTTCGCCATGACGGCACATCGCCACATGAAGGAGTACGGCACCACCGCCGAGCAACTGGCTGAAGTCGCCGTGGTTCAGCGCCGTCACGCGGCGCGCACGCCGGGCGCCCAGCAGACCACGCCGATCACCGTCGATGACGTGCTCAATTCCGGGTGGGTGACGACCCCCTACCACAAGCTCGACTGCTCGCTGATCTCGGACGGAGGGGCTGCATTCGTCCTGACATCGGCGGAGCATGCGCGGGAGCTCGGCATCGCAAGGCCGATCTACATTCTCGGCGGCGGCGAGTGCTATACCCACGAGCACATCTTCCTGATGCCGTCGCTGACGACCACGGGCGCTGTGACTTCCAGCCGTAGGGCTTACGAGATGGCGGGATACGGCCCAAAGGACATGCACGTCGCCGGCGTCTACGATTGCTTCACCGGCACTGTCATCATGATGCTTGAGGATCTCGGCTTCTGTCCCAAGGGCGACGGCGGCCGTTTCGTCGCCGATGGACAGATGACCTATGGCGGGCAGATTCCGTCTAACACCCATGGTGGACTGCTGTCGTTCGCGCATTCCGGAATGCCCGGCTCGCTGTTTCACTTCCACGAGGTGATTGCGCAACTGCGCGGCCAGTGCGGCGAGCGCCAGGTGCGAGGGGCGGAACTCGGCCTGGTCCATAGTCTCGGCGCGGGATTTGCGACCAACGCCACAACCATCCTGGGCACGGAGAACACGTTGTGACCGCAACCGACGATGCCAGGAAGAAGCCGCTACCGATTCCCGATGCGGACTCGGCTGCGTTGTGGCGCGGCCTGCGCGACGGCGTACTGTTGTTGCAGCACTGCGGCGACTGCCGTCACGTGCAGTACTACCAGCAGGGCCTATGCCGGCAATGCGGCAGCGAAAATCTCACGCATCGCGCAGCGTCCGGGCGCGGCCGGGTTCATTCATTCAGCGTGGTCCACCGCGCGCCTGGACCGGCCTTCAAGGACGACACGCCCTACGCGGTGCTGCTGGTGGATCTGGAAGAAGGCCCCCGGATGATCAGCACCTATACCGGTGGTGAGCCAGACAACGTGAGGTTTGACATGGACGTCGTTCTCGTCTGCGAGCGGATCGACGATACGACAACGCTGCCGCGCTTCCGCCGGGCATAATCGCCGTTCGGATCGTTTTCTAACAAATGTTCGATTTCTAACGATTGTTAGATTGAAATCCGGCGGGGCTTTTGCTTAAACAGGAAACCCGCCCTCCAGCCGGAGCCGATCCATGGACTTTGATCTCACGCACGAGCAGCGGCAGATCCTCGGCTATGGTGACACCATCGCCAAGAAATTCGATCGCAAGTACTGGATGGAGTGCGCCGACAAGCACGTGTTTCCTGAGGCCCTCTATAAGCAGATCGCCGAGGACGGCTTCGTCGGAACCATGGTCCCGGAGCCATATGGCGGCGCCGGTCAGGGCATGGTCGAGATGCATCTGTTCCTGGAAGGATTGTCGAACAACGGCATTCCGCTGCTCAACCTCGTCGTTGGATCCGCGATGAGTTTCGGCTTCATCGCCAAATACGGTTC
>JBQCIZ010000573.1:0-3139 GCA_051953235.1 Nitrobacter sp.
CGCGCGCGGCCGGGCATAGCCGGATCGCGGTCAGCGCCGCCGCACTCGAGATAAATCCGTCGACAATGACCGGGCGGCTTTCCGAGGCGGCACCGATCACGGCGCCCGCCATGCCCGCGATTTCGAGCCCGCCGAATTCGCCGAGAACCTCGACCGGCGCAGTGACGGCGCTGCGCGCCGCGGCCCGCTCCACTGCGGCACGCGTGCGCGCGAGACCCTCATCGTCCTGTCCGGCGCCAAGACCGATACACAGATCGAGCGCCGCAGGCGCCAGCCGGTGCAGCAACAGCGCGGCGGACGCGGTGTTGCCGATGCCCATCTCGCCGATGGCGATGCTGTCGGCGCCGCCGCGGATCGCCTCGACCGCGAGATCGCAACCGCGGGTCAGCCCCGCAGCAGCTTCGTCTGGCGACATCGCCGGTTCACGCGCCGCATTGCCGGTGCCCCGGCGTATCTTTGCATCGATCAAACCAGGATGGTCGGGCAGGTCGGCAGAGACGCCCATGTCGATCACCCGGATGTCGACCCCGGCCGCAGCGGCAAAGGCGTTGGCGGTGGCGCGGCCCGCCAGGAAGGTGCGGACCATCGCCGCCGTCACTTGGGGTGGATATTGCGAGACGCCTTCCTGCGTCAGGCCGTGATCGCCGGCGAAAACCAGCAGTGTGCTGGCGCCGGCCTGCGGTTCCGAGGGATGCCAGATCATGCCAAGGCGGATCGCCAGATCCTCGATCCGGCCCAGCGAGCCCGGCGGCTTGGCCTTGCCGTCGATCCGCGCACGCAGCACGGCTTCCAGCGTCCGGTCGAGCGGCCGGACCGGGGGCAGCAGCGGCATTCCATGCGACGACGTCATCAAGGCACCTTTCGACCGGGCACCTGACGCAAGATGCGCTGTCCGGTCAAGGTACGGTTGACCCCGGAGAGCCCGGCGGCTAGCGTCCGCCCCGATGGTCCTTCCGCAAGGAAGGTGAAAAGGGAAGCCGGTGCGAGAGGTTCTCAACGCCGGCGCTGCCCCCGCAACTGTAAGCGACGAGTCTGCGCCGAGGCCACTGGGTTTGTCCCGGGAAGGCGGCGATCAGGCAACGACCCGCGAGCCAGGAGACCTGCCATCGGGATTTGTGCTTTGGAAACGTCGGGCGGGGTGCACCGGACGGGAGAGCGACCGGCGGCATGAGCCGCCCCGCGACCCACCAAGGCTCGCAGCCCGGACAAGGGCTTCTGCTCGAGCACGGAATGGATCGCGACGGCTTCCCAGACAATCCTACGACGGCGACAGCATCCGATGTGCCGGCGCGTGCCCTTCCGGCACCACCGGTTGTCGTCAGCGTGTGCGTCACCTGCAAGACTGCGGACGGCCGCCTCGTCGGTCCCGACATGCTCACGGCGGTGACGGCTGCATTCGGCACGAACGATCAGACGGTCGTCGTGCGGCCCGTACAGTGTCTCAGCGTTTGCAAGCGGCCGGCGACCGTCGCGGTCTCCAGTAGCGATGGCTACACCTTCCTGTTCGGCGATCTCGACCCCGAGGGCGGGACAGCCGCGCTGACATCGTTCGTGCAATCGTACCGCACATCGGACTATGGCCTCGTGCCATGGCGCGAGCGCGCGCAGGTGTTGCGCAAGGGCATGATCGCGCGGGTGCCACCGCTGGTCTGGTCGCCCGATGACGGGCGGCCGCCGCCATGAGCGGGCTTGCAACGACATTGGTGCTCGGCGGGGCGCGCTCCGGCAAATCGGCTTTTGCCGAGAAACTGGTGCGCGACAGCGGGCTGACGCCGGTCTATCTCGCCACCGCCGATGCCGGCGACGATGAAATGAAAGCGCGCATCGCGCATCATCGGACGCGGCGCGGCGACAACTGGCGCACGGTGGAAGAACCGCTGGCGCTGATCGACGTGCTGACGCGTGAAAGCAAGCCGGGCCATGCCGTGCTGGTGGATTGCCTGACGCTGTGGCTCTCCAACCTGATGCATGCGGAGCGAGACCCAGAGATCGAGGCGCGGCGGCTGACGCGGTTTCTCGGCGTGGCGCTACATCCAATCGTCTTTGTCTCCAATGAAGTCGGCATGGGCCTCGTGCCGGAGACGCCGCTTGGCCGCGCCTTCCGCGATGCGCAAGGTCGACTCAATCAGACCGTCGCCGCCGCCGTTCCCAATGTCGTTTTCGTCGCCGCAGGACTTCCGCTCTGGCTGAAACGCGACGCCACTCAGGAGAGTTAGATGACCCGCGTTCCCGTCACCGTGCTGACCGGCTTTCTCGGCGCCGGCAAGACCACCCTGCTCCGCTCGCTATTGACGCAGGCCGACGGCAAGCGCATCGCCGTGATCGTCAACGAATTCGGCGAGGCCGGCTTCGACGGCGGCCTCGTCGAGGAATGCGCCGCGAAAGCCTGCGCGCCCGGCGACGTGGTCGAACTCACCAACGGCTGCATCTGCTGCACCGTGGCCGACGATTTCATCCCGACAATGGGCAAGCTGCTGTCGCGCGACACGCCGCTCGACGCCATCGTCATCGAAACCTCCGGGCTGGCGCTGCCGCAACCGCTGCTCAAGGCGTTCGCGTGGCCCGACGTGCGCACTCGCGCCACCGTCGATGGCGTTGTCACCGTGGTCGATGCGCTGGCGCTATCGGAAGGCCGCGTCACGCTTGACGAAGAAGCGGTGGCCGCGCAACGCGCCGAAGACCCGTCGCTCGATCACGACGATCCCATTGAAGAAGTGTTCGAAGACCAGTTGGCCTGCGCCGATCTCGTTGTGCTGTCCAAGAGTGACCTCGTGCCGCCGCAACGACTCGCCGAGATCGAAGCCCGCCTCAAGGGCGTGCTGCGTCCGGGCGTCGTGACGGTGCGGGCGCAGGGTACGCTGGCGCCGCAGATCCTGATCGGTCTTGCGTCCGCCGCCGAAGACGATCTTGCGGCGCGGCAGGGCCACCACGGCGAGGAGGAAGACCACGACCACGACGATTTCGACAGCATCGTCGTGAAACCATCTGCTGCTGGCAGCATCGACGTTATGCGCACGCGGATCGCCGATGCGCTGGGTCTTGCCGGCGTGCTGCGCGTCAAGGGACACGCGAGGATCGACGGCAAGCCTGCGCCTGTCGTGGTGCAGGGGGTCGGCGGCCGCGTCGATCTGTCGTTCGG
>JBQCIZ010000574.1:0-5101 GCA_051953235.1 Nitrobacter sp.
CGACCTTACGGATGACGCTCGAATCATCCACGACCAGACATGTCTTCATTTCAGTCTCTGCCTCTTTTCAGATTTCCCAACAGGCTGTTTCCCAGCAAGTCATCGCGCCTGCCGCCGGTCTCAGGCCGCCAGCTTGTCAGCCACGATCTCAAGAACACGATCGACGTCGAGGACGACCATCAACTGTCCATCGAGCCGATGCACGCCCGCGGACATCGTCGCCATCCGCGGATCGAGATTGACCGGATTGACCTCGCGGCCCTCATCCGGAAGCTTCAGGACCTCGCCGATCGAATCGATCAGCAGGCCGTAGGATTCGCCGCGCAATTCGACGCCGACCGCCATCGGCGGACGATCCGTCTCTTCCTTCGGCAGGCCGAGGCGCGCGCGCATGTCGATCGCGGTGACGATACGGCCGCGCAGGTTCAGGACGCCTGCGACATCGCGCGAGGCCAGCGGCACCCGGGTCAGGCGCTCCGGCATGAACACATCCTGCACCCGAGAGATCGGCAGTCCGAACAGCTGCCCGCCGATCATGGTGGTAACGTATTCGGTGATCGCGCTTTCGCCGGCTTGATTAGCTGTGGTCATCTTCAGGTCCTTCATGCCGCGCGGTGAATTTCGGCGGTTTGTTCTTTCAGCGCGGCGATCAGGCCGGGCCGGTCGAACTTGGCGACGTAATCGTGGAAGCCGGCCTGGCGGCCCCGCTCGATCGCGGCCGGTGAGACCATCGACGACAGCGCGATGATCGGCGTGCCGCTCAGGCGGCGATCGGCGCGCACCGTCTCGGCGAACTCGAAGCCGTTCATGTCCGGCATCTCGATGTCGGTGAGGATCGCGTCGAACTCCTGACCCGAGCGCAAGACCACGAGGCCTTCCTGGGCGTTGGTCGCGACGCGGACCTGATAGCCCGCGGCCTTGAGCACCGGTGCCAGCATGTTGCGGAAGAACGCGCTGTCATCCACCAGCAGCACCGACTGCGCGCTGGCCGACGGGCGCATCTCCTTGCGGCTGAACCAGTCGGCGAACGCCATCGGCAGGAAGTGGCCGACGTCGATCACTTCCGTCGCCTGTCCCTTGATGACTGCGGAGCCGAGAATGCCCTGCTGGCCACTCGCGACCTCGATATTGAGACGCTCCTCGACGATGTCGATGATCTCGTCGACCACGAGCCCCATCGAGCGCTTGTCGTCGGCGAACACCAGGATCGGCTGCGAGCCTTCGGTGCCGACCGAAACGCCGTCCATCTGCACCAGCGGCATGAGCTGCTCGCGATACTGCACCATGTGGCGGCCGTTGGAGAGTTCGATCTTGTCGACACCAATCTCCTCGAGACGCGTGATGAGCGCAAGCGGCACCGCCTTGGGCTGATCGGAGCCGGCGCGGAACACCAGCAGCGAGGTCATCTGCTCGGCGCCCGACGCACGCGTCGCCGCGTTCTCGTCGGCGATCTCGTGCTGGGTCGCAACCGAGGTGCCGAGCGCCTGCGCGATGCCGTTCGGATCGATGATCATGATCACCGCGCCGTCGCCCAGGATGGTATTGCCCGAGAACATGCCGATGTGACGCAGCATGGTCGACATCGGCTTGACCACGATTTCCTCGGTGTGGAAGACGCCGTCGACGACGATGCCGAAGGTCTGGTTGCCGACCTGGGTCACCACGATGAAGCCGTTTTCCGGATCGCTCGACGTGCCGTCATCGATCTTCAAGAGCTTCTTCAGGTGCATCAGCGGCAGCAGCTTGTTGCGCAGCCGCAGTACCGGCGTATCCTTGATGCGCTCGATGCGGTGATCGGAATTGGCGCGCGCACGCACGAGTTCGACTACCGAGAGCTGCGGAATCGCAAAGCGGTCTCCTGCGGCTTCCACGATCAGCGCCGACACGATCGCAAGCGTCAGCGGAATCTTGATGGTGACGCTCGATCCCTCGCCCGCCACCGACTTGATGTCGATGGTACCGCCGATCTGATCGATGTTGGTGCGAACCACATCCATGCCGACGCCGCGTCCGGAGACGCTGGTGACGGCGGCGGCGGTGGAGAAGCCCGGCGCAAAGATGAACTTGTGGATTTGCGCCTCGGTCATCTTCTCGAGGTCGGCCTCGGTCGCAAGACCGTTCTGCACCGCCTTGGCCTTGATGCGCTCGGTGTTGAGACCGCGGCCGTTGTCGGCGATGCAGATGATGATGTGACCGCCCTCGTGATAGGCCGAGAGGCGGATGGTGCCCTGCTCCGGCTTGCCCGCCTTGGCGCGCTCGGCCGGCGTTTCCAGGCCGTGGTCGGCGGAATTCCGCACCATATGAGTCAGCGGATCCTTGATCAGATCGAGCACCTGGCGGTCGAGTTCGGTGTCCGCACCGTGCATCTCGAGCTCGATCTGCTTGCCGAGTTCGCTCGACAGGTCGCGCACAATGCGCGGCAGCTTCTGCCAGGCATTGCCGATCGGCTGCATGCGCGTCTTCATGACGCCTTCCTGCAGCTCGGCGGTGACGTTGGACAGGCGCTGCAGCGGCACCTTGAATTCGTTGTCTTCGTGGCGGCGGCTGATCTCGAGCAACTGGTTGCGCGTCAGCACGAGCTCCGACACCATCGTCATCAGATGCTCGAGCGTATCGACGTTGACGCGGATCGACTGGTTGGCGACCCGGTCCGCTTCCGGCGTTTCGGCTTCAGCCGCGGCCTTCTTTGGCGTGGCCTTGGCGGCCGCCTTCGGTGCCGGAGCGGCGGCTGGCGCCGGCGCCTCCGCGACCGGTTGCGGCGCGGGCGCGGCCGGTTCGGTCGCAGTTTCCTGGAACGCGCGCTCGAGTTCGTCGAGCGAGACCTCGCCCGGACGCAGGGGACGTTCGAGCACCTGATAGGTGAGCGTACCGGCTGTTTCGTTCGCCGGCGCGGCAGCAACCGGCTCCGACGCGGCAGGGGCCGCACCGGATTCAGAAGCGCCATGCTCGGCCATGTGATGCAGCTTGTCGATCAGGTCGGGGTCGGAGCCCTCGGGCTCGGCCTCGGTCGCTTCGAGCTGACCGAGAATCTCCTTGATGCGATCGATGGTGGAGAGAATGAGTGTCACGGCCTCGCCGGTCACCGGCATGCCGTCGCGAAACTTGCCCATCAGCGTCTCGGCCGCATGCGCCAGTGATTCAAGCCGCGGCAAGCCAAGAAAACCGCACGTCCCCTTGATGGTGTGAACGAGGCGGAAAATATTGTCCAATATCTTGGCGTTGTTGGGATCCTGCTCGAAACGCACGAGCTGGTTGTCAACCGTATCCAGACTCTCGTTGGTCTCGGTCAGGAATTCGCGGAGGAGATCATCCATAATGTACTGGCCTTCGAAACACCGGCGCGCGACATCGTCACGCCTCTTCGGGGTTCGGCCAGTTTCACGGCAAAGCGTTTAAGTTTGGTTGAGCAAACGGAAAAGAACGCGCCCAACAAATAGATAAGGCGGTTGACGCGGGTTTCCGCACGGCGGGAAACCCTTTGTTAACCACGTCTCGCCGGCACGCGGCGTCAGCGCGCGGCGACAGCCACCTTGTCGCCGTCGGCGGCGAGCGTGACGCGGAGCCCGCAGGCTTCCGCAAGCAGACGTGTGTAGTAGGGCTGCACCGCATGGGCATCGACGCTGCCCGCCGGACCGGACGCCAGCAGATCGACGATATTCTGCGGCACGCGCGCGTTCATTCCGGCCGCGGTCACCTGGAAGCTCATGGCCTCGCCTTCGCCGACCGGATCGACCGTGAGGGTGCCGCCGCGCGGAATCGTCTGCTGGGCGATCACCAGCATGTTGAGCAGCAGCTTGACCCGGTTCTTCGGCAGCAGCAGGCGCGGCAAATTCCAGGCGATGGTGATCTTGCCGTCCTCGAGATGGCCCTTCGCCATGTTCTGCGCATCGCCGAGATCGATCTGCGCGCCGGCCGAGCCGGCGGCGCCGAAGGCAAGCCGGCAGAACTGCAGCCGCGCCGACGCGGTCTTGGCGCTCTTGCGGATCAGGTCGAGCGCGAACTCGCGGTCGTCGGGCTTCGGGTCGTCGTCCAGCACCTCAAGCCCGTTGACGATTGCGCCAACCGGACTAATGAGGTCATGACAGACGCGCGAACAGAGCAACGCCGCGAGTTCGAGCGCATCAGGGGCGGGACCGGGAGACGATGTGCCAGACATGAGACCTGTTCCTGGTTGCAGCGAATCCGCAGCGCGCGGACGTAGCGGTAGACGGAGCGAATGCAGAGATGGCGAATCAAGCAATCCTGACGGCTTGATACACTGCCGGGGCCTCTGCTGCCACCACCCGGCCCATTCACGGCGATACGCAAGGACGCCTCCAACGTGCCGGTGATCGACCTCAAGACCGCTGCGGCGCTGATGAATCCACTGACCGCACTGGTCGCCAAAGCCGGCGCGGCCGTACTTGCCATCAAGAGCGGCGGCATGACGGTCGACGGCAAGGCCGACGGGTCGCCGGTGACAAATGCGGATCTCGCCTCCGATACGATCATCGCCGAAGGACTCGCACGGCTCTGTCCTGACATTCCCGTGCTGTCGGAAGAGCGCGTGCATCTTGCGACGCCGCCCTATGCCGGCAGCTTCTTCGTGATCGATCCGCTCGACGGCACCAAGGAATTCATCGCCGGCCGCGATGAGTTCACCATCAACGTCGCGCTCGTGACCGACGGCGTGCCGCAACTCGGCATCATCGGCGCACCGGCGCTCGGCATGATCTGGCGCGGCCTCGTCGGTCAGGGTGCTCAACGCCTTGCGTCGCCCGATGCAAACGTCGGCGCCGCCGAACCGATCAGAACCCGTCCATTTCCCGGCTCGCCCTGGATCGCCGCCGTCAGCCGCTCGCATGGCGACAGCCGTTCCGATGCCTTCATCGACAGCCGGCCCGGCGCGGTGCGCAAGCCGCTCGGCTCCGCGGTCAAGTTCTGCCGGATCGCCGAAGGCAACGTTGACATCTACCCCCGCCTCGCACCGACCGGCGAATGGGATGTCGCGGCCGGTCATGCCCTCGTCGTTGCAGCCGGTGGCAAGATGACCGACGGGCGCGGCGGGCCGTTGCGCTTCGGCCAGTCGCGCGAGGGATTTCTGGTGCCGGAGTTCATTGCG
>JBQCIZ010000575.1:0-7356 GCA_051953235.1 Nitrobacter sp.
GGCCGGCGCGGCGGTTCGCGTCCGCCTGCTCAAGGCCGCGCCGCCGGAGATGCGGGCGAAGATCGAGGACGCCATCAAGTCGATCGTCGAGCAGGTCGCTGCTCCGGCGCTCGCGCCCGTCGACTACACCGAATCCGAAGCGATGGTTCTCGCCATGAACCGGGCTGGGAGGCTCGGCGACCAGACCATCAACCGCTTCGCGATCCAGGGCGAGTACATCAATATCGTCGCGGCGATCTCGCTGCTGACCTCGGTGAAGACCGACGCCATCGAGCCGCTGATCGACAATCCTCGCCCCGACGGTCTGATCGTCGCCTGCAAGGCCGCACGGCTGAACTGGTCGACGACCAACATGATCCTGCGCAATCGCCCCAACTGCCGTCCCGCGACCAGGCAGGAGATCGAGGAGGGCAAGGAGGTTTTCGACGCGCTCTCATTGTCGTCGGCGCAACGCACGATCCGGTTCTGGTCCGCGCGCGGCTCGGCCAAGAAGGCCGACGCACCGGACACGGCCATCGCAATGGCGGACATCTGAGCCATGGCCTGGGGCAGCCGCAAAGCGGATCGGGTCACGTTCGCCACCGGCTATTCCGTCCTGATGATGGGAATCGACGGGACATGGCAGCGGCCGTGTACGATGCTCGACATCTCGGAAAGCGGCGCGCGGCTGCAGGTAGCGGATTCGATCGAGGGACTGAACCTCAAGGAATTCTTCCTGCTGCTGTCATCGACCGGCCTTGCCTTCCGCCGTTGTGAGCTCGTCCGCGTCAACGGCGACGAGATCGGCGTGAAATTCGTCGAGGACAAAGGTCACATCAAGAAGAAAGGCAGCTCGCTGGTCCGGTCGTAAGGCCGGCTGCCGGGAATGGAAACCACACGATGCGCAACGACATGAATGTCCCGCAGGAGCCGCCCGGCCCGGTCGAGTCGCCCCGGTGCGCCAACTGTCACACCGCCATGCGCCATTCCTGCACCGAAGAGCTGGAATCAGGCGGCGAGCGGCGCACGTACGAATGCGTCAAATGCGTCAGCACGCAAACCGTCGAGATGATGGCAGCCTGAGGCCGCCTGCGCCGACCCCTAGAACGCTGTCCCTGCCCGCTTCGGCCTGGTCTCCGGAACATCCGCCTCGCGCGGCAACGGCTGGATGCGCAGCGCCGTGATGCGATTGCGCTCGCGCCGCAGCACGCGGAAGCGAAAACCGTGGAATGTGAAACTCTGGCCGCGCTCGGGGATCGAGCGCGCCTCATGAATGACGAGGCCTGCGATGGTGGTCGCCTCCTCGTCGGGCAGATGCCAGTCCATGGCGCGGTTGAGATCGCGGATCGGCACCGAACCATCCACCACCACCGAACCGTCGGGCTGCTGGCGGACGCCGGCGACGACGACGTCGTGCTCATCGGAGATGTCGCCGACGATCTCCTCCAGAACGTCCTCAAGCGTCACCATGCCTTCGACTTCGCCGTATTCGTCGACGACAAGCGCGAAGTGCGTCTTGCGGCGGCGGAACGCCTTGAGCTGCTCCGAGACCGAGCGCATTTCCGGCACGAACCACGGCGGCAGCGCAATGGCGCTGACATCGATGTTCGCCATGTCGCCTTCGGAGGCACGGATCGCGCGCAACAGATCCTTGGCATGCAGCACGCCGATGATGTTCTCGGGCTTGTCGCGCCACAGCGGAATGCGGGTGTATTCGCTGGCGAGCACCTCGCGCACGAGTTCCTCCGGCGGCAGATCGGCGTTGATCGTCACCATCTCGGTGCGGTGGACCATCACGTCGGAGACTTCGAGCTCGCGCAGATCGAGCAGGCCACCGAGCATGTCGCGATCCTGCTTCTCGACGCCGCCTTCATGATGGATCAGATCGACCGCGCCGCGCAGCCGCTCGGTCGGCGACAGGATCGGCTGGTTATGGCCGATCTTGATGCCGAGCAGTTTGGTCAGGCCGCGCACCAGTTCCTCGACCACGACAAGCAGCGGCCCGAGCAGCATCACGATCACCTGGATCGGCCGCGCCACGATCAGCGACATCCGGTCCGGCGCATTGATGGCAACGGTTTTCGGCAGCACTTCCGCGAAGATCACCACCAGCACCGTCATCACGCCGGTGGCATAGAGCACGCCAATGTCGCCGAACCATGCGGTGAAGACGCCGGTAGCCAAGGCCGATGCGCCGATGTTCGCGATGTTGTTGCCGAGCAGCAGGGCGCCGATCATGCGTTCGCGACGGTCCATCAGGCCGGCGACGATCAGCGCGTCGCTGCGGCCCTGGCTCGCAAGCCGCAACATGCTGGCGCGCGACGCTCCGGTCAGCGCGGTCTCGCTCGCGGAGAAGAACGCGGACACCAGCAGCAGCGCGACGACGATGGCAAACGAAATCCAGTCCATGGCGGCGATCATCCTGATGTATCTACCGATCCCAGAACTAATTCAGACCTTCGCCGCGAGTTTCACCGCGAGGAAGTCGCGCACGATGGCCGGCTCGACATCGGAGGAAACCACGGCCTGACCGATCGCTTTCATCAGGATGAAGGTCAGCCGGCCGCGCTTCACCTTCTTGTCCTGCGCCATCAGCGTCATCAATTTGTCGGCGTCGGCGAGGCCTTCCTGCTTGAACCCGGCGATATCCTGCAGCCGCGTCGGCAGGCCGACGGCCGAAAGATGCCGTTGGATGCGCGCCACGTCGGTGTCGGCGATCATGCCGAGCTGCGCCGAGAGCTCGGCAGCCAGCACCATGCCGATCGAGACGCCTTCGCCGTGATAGAGCCGGTCGGAAAATCCGGTCGCCGTCTCCAGCGCATGACCGAAGGTGTGGCCGAGATTGAGCAGCGCGCGCTCGCCGGTCTCGCGCTCGTCGCGCGCCACGACCGCCGCCTTGGCGCGGCAACTGGTGGCGACCGCGTGCTCGCGCGCCGCACCGCCCTTGAAGATCTCCGCGTGCTTGGTTTCGAGCCACGCGAAGAACGCCTCATCACCGAGCAGACCGTATTTGGCGACCTCGGCATAGCCGGCGCGGAACTGGCGCGGTGACAGCGTGTCCAGCACCGCGGTATCGGCGACCACGAGGATCGGCTGATGAAATGCGCCGACCAGATTCTTGCCCTGCGGCGAGTTGATCCCCGTTTTACCGCCGACCGAGGAATCTACCTGGGCCAGCAGCGAGGTCGGTACCTGCACGAAATCGAGGCCGCGCCGCACGATGGCCGCAGCGAAGCCCGCGAGATCGCCGACCACGCCGCCGCCGAGCGCGACGACAAGATCGTTGCGTTCGATCTTCGCCGCGATCAGCTCCTCGCAGACGAACTCGATGCCCTCGTAGCTTTTCGACGCCTCGCCTTCGTCCACGACGATCCGCGACGTCGCGATGCCCGCATCCTTCAGGGAGGCTTCGGTCTTGCGCAGCCAGTGGGTCGCGACATATTCGTCGGTGACGATGGCGACGCGCGCGCCGGGACGCAGCGCAGCGATCCGCGCGCCGAGCGACGACAGGATGTCGCGGCCAATCACGATGTCATAGGAACGGTCGCCGAGCGCGACATCGACCGTAACGGAGCCGGAATTTTTCAGCGGTGCGGTCATCGTGGCATTCCAAATCCTTTGGCAAGTCCTTCGCCAGGCTCCCCGTCGTGGGGCCCGGACCGATCGATCTCGGCGGACGCGCCATGGCACAGCCTGCGATGCAGCAGATCGATGCATTCGTCGACGATCTTCTCGTGCGGCACATCGCGCGACGCGATCGTGATGTCGGCCAGTTGGTAGACGGGCTCGCGTTCGGCGATAAGACGCCCGATTGTCGCGGCGGGGTCGGCCGTATGCAGCAGTGGCCGGTCGGTGCGGCGCCGGACCCGGCGCAGGATCACGTCGGCGTCCGCCTTGAGCCAGATCGAGATTGCTCGTTCGCGAATACGCGCCCGCGTCTCCTCGCGCAGCACGGCGCCGCCGCCGGTCGCGAGCACGATCGGCGCACCGCTCAGCAGCCGTGCAATCACGCGCGCCTCGCCGTCGCGAAAATGCGGCTCACCATGCGCTTCGAAGATTTCCGGGATCGACATGCCGGCCGCGAGTTCGATCTCGGTGTCGGCATCGACGAACGGCAGGGCAAGACGCGCCGCGAGTCGCCGCCCGATGCTGGATTTGCCCGCGCCCATCATGCCGACAAGCACCAGCGAGCGCCCGCCGAGCGCCGCAACGATCGCGGATTCGGGAGAAGCGCCGGCATTGGCCCGTGAAACGGTTTCGGACGTCAAACACCACCTGTCGAAACGATGAGACCTAATTCCCGCCAGCTATACTACTCTCGTCGAGGGCGTTGCCAGAGACTCTTGCACCCGCCGCGCGAACATGTTGGTACTCGTCGGCATCGCCTCAAAGGTTAATATCGCGCCCGGGACCGCCAATGCCCAGCCTGTTCCGCTTTCTGACGGCCGTCGCGGTGATCGGCGGGATCGGCTATGGCGCGATTTTCGCGCTGGCGAATTTCGTCAACCCGAAGCCGCGGGAAATGACGGTCACCATCCATCCGGACAAATTTCTCAAGAAATAGCTGCTACGCTCGCGGCATGGGATCGAACACATCATCCGATGCGCATCTGACGAGCCTGTTCCTCGACATGCTGGCCGCCGAACAGGGCGCCGGTAACAACACGCTCGATGCCTACCGCCGCGACCTCGAGGATTTCTCCGCGTTCCTTTCTCGTGCGAAACAGAACTTCGCCGCGGCCGACACCCAGGCGCTGCGGGATTATCTTGGCGATCTCGACGTCAGGGGTTTCAAGTCCTCGAGCGTCGCGCGCCGCCTGTCGGCAATGCGGCATCTGTTTCGCTTCCTGCTGAACGAGCGCATCAGGACCGACGATCCTGCTGCGATCCTGTCCGGCCCGAAGCGCGGCCGCAGCTTGCCGAAGGTGCTATCGATCTCGGATGTCGACCGCCTGCTGGCGCAGGCGAAACAAGCCATCGCCACGCCCGGCGCATCGCCTGCGCAGGCCTTGCGCGCCGCACGGCTTTATTGCCTGCTCGAAGTGCTCTACGCCACGGGCCTGCGCGTGTCCGAACTGGTGTCGCTGCCCTTGTCGGCGGCGCGGCGCGATGCGCGCATGATCGTGGTTCGCGGAAAGGGCAACAAGGAACGGCTGGTTCCGCTCAACGATGCGTCGCGGCAAGCGATGGCCGATTATCTCGCCGCGATCGACGGACAGCGCGCGCCGGGTAAATCCGCGGCGCCAAAATCGAAATGGCTGTTCCCCTCGTTCGGCGAGAGCGGCCACCTGACGCGCCAGCATTTTGCGCGCGACCTGAAAGACCTTGCCGCCGCCGCCGGTCTCGCGCCGCGGCTGGTCTCGCCGCACGTGCTGCGCCACGCTTTCGCGAGCCACCTGCTGCACAACGGCGCCGACCTTCGCATCGTGCAGACGCTGCTCGGCCATACCGACATCTCGACCACGCAGATCTATACGCATGTGGTCGAGGAGCGATTGAAGAGCCTGGTCCGCGACCTGCACCCGCTGGCGGAGACATGAATTCACAGGCCCCGCCTTGACTTCGGAGCCATGAGTCGCGAAAGAGCCTGCTCTTCATTTCGCCATCCAAGGCAGACCCGATCGACCGCAGCCTCACCCCGTAAGCGATTGAAACAAAGGACTTTCTTTCGCGCTCGCCGAAATAGCTTTCGCGCCCTGGCGAGTTCCTCCCTATATTGTCGGAATGCCGGACCCCATGCGCAGCTATCTCGACTTTGAAAAGCCCGTCGCCGAACTCGATTCGAAAATCGACGAATTGCGCACGCTCGCAGCGTCGGGCAGCGACATCGGCGACGAAATCTCCGGGATCGAGGACAAGGCTGCGCAGGCGCTCAGAGACCTCTACGACAACCTGACGCCGTGGCAGAAGACGCAGGTCGCGCGGCATCCGCAGCGGCCACATTGCATCGACTACATCAACGCGCTGATCACGGAATTCACGCCGCTCGCGGGCGATCGCAAGTTCGGCGAGGACGAGGCGCTGATCGGCGGCTTCGGCCGCTTCCGCGGCGAAAGCATCTGCGTCATCGGTCAGGAAAAGGGCGCCTCCACCGAGAGCCGGCTGAAGCACAATTTCGGCATGGCGCGCCCCGAGGGCTATCGCAAGGCGGTGCGGCTGATGGAAATGGCCGACCGTTTCGGCATTCCCGTGCTGTCGCTGGTCGACACCGCCGGCGCCTATCCCGGCATCGGCGCGGAAGAGCGCGGCCAGGCCGAGGCGATCGCGCGCTCGACCGACGCCTGCCTCATGCTCGGCGTGCCCAACGTCGCCGTCATCATCGGCGAAGGCGGCTCGGGCGGCGCCATCGCCATCGCCACCGCGAACCGGGTGCTGATGCTGGAACACGCGATCTACAGCGTGATCTCGCCGGAAGCCGCGTCCTCGATTCTCTGGCGCGACGGCACCAAGGCGCAGGAAGCCGCCACCAACATGAAGATCACCGCGCAGGATCTGCTGCGCTTCGGCGTCATCGACACCATCCTGAAAGAGCCACCCGGCGGCGCGCATCGCGACCCCGCCAGCGTGATCGCGGCCACCGGCACCGCGGTCGCGGAAGCCTTCGAGGAGTTGGGGCACTTCGACCGCGATACCATCCGCAAGCAGCGCCGCCAGAAATTCCTCGATATCGGCCGCAAGCTGGGGTAACCCGCCGCGCCGCAAGCCGGCTCGCGGGGCGTGCCGGATTCAGGCTTTTTCGAGGCAATTCAAATTCGGCTTTATTCCGCCGAAAACAACGGTTTAACCTCTGTTCACCATGACGGGTTCAGGCCCGGCCGGAAGCCTCCGATCGGCTTGCGAGCACGGAGGCTTAAGGATAATATTTTATTCAATGGCTTGGGGCACGGACGCCATGATTTGGGGTGCAGGTTTGCCCATCATCTGCGGAGCTTTGCTTTGATCCGGCGCACCATTGGTCGCGCGATCATGACGTCGGTCGTGCTTGCGGCAGGCGCGCTGCTGGCCGGCTGCAACAGCGACGACGTTTCGCTCGCGAGCAACGCCAAGGCCAACCAGCCCGTTCCGCCGAAGCTCGTCGCCGCCATGACCGAAAAGGACATGGAGCTGCAGTCGCCGATCCTGATCCGTCTGTTCAAGCAGGAAGCCGAGCTCGAGGTCTGGAAGCAGGATCGCTCCGGCAAGTTCGCGCTTCTGAAAACCTATCCGATCTGCCGCTGGTCCGGCGACCTGGGTCCGAAGGTGCGCGAAGGCGACCGTCAGGCGCCGGAAGGATTCTACAGCATCTCGCCGGCGCAGATGAATCCGCGCTCCGCTTACTATCTCTCGTTCAACACCGGCTATCCCAACGCGTTCGACAAATCGCTCGGCCGCACCGGC
>JBQCIZ010000576.1:0-6139 GCA_051953235.1 Nitrobacter sp.
CTTGCCGCTCAGGGCATCCTCCGCGAGCGAGGCAAGGTTCGCCGCGCCGACCAGCGTCACGGTGCAGGCCTGGGCGTGATCGCGGATCAGTCCCTGCGTATATTCGCGTTGCACGGTGGCGCGGGTGCCGAGCACCGAGACGCGCTTGGTTGTCGAGGCCGCGCAGGCCGGCTTGATCGCAGGAACCGTTCCGACGAACGGCACGGCGTAGGCGGCGCGCAGCGGCGCCAGTACCGAGACCGACATGGTGTTGCAGGCGATCACGATCAGGTCGGGTGTATGCCGTGCGATCAGGCCGCCGACCAGCGGCACCACGCGATCGATGATCTCGTCCTCGTCATGATGGCCGTAGGGGAAGAAGGCATCGTCCGCCACGTAGACATAGCGCGCGTCGGGGCGCGCCTTGACGACCTCGCGCAGCACGGTGAGGCCGCCGAGGCCGGAATCGATCACGAGGATGGTCTGGATGCCTGCCACGAGAGGATATTAGGACTGCCGGGTTACCATGGGGTTGTCATTTAGCGGACGCAGACGGGCGGACCAAGATCGCTCCCGCGAGAGATTTATTCCAGCCCGCGGCGCAGGCCCGCCCTGCCGGACGAGGGGTTGCCGAAACCACCCATTCATGGCCTGTCTTGCGGCAACATTTGGGAAAGACATGGCCTGCTCATGATCCGGAATACCGCCAGCACCTGGGGTCTTGTGGCCCGCGCTTTCCACTGGATTCTCGGTCTCGCCATCATCGGGATGATCGCCTACGGCTACTGGCTCAATCACTGGGCAGCGCGGCCGGACCGCTTCTTCCACCGCTCCATCCATGCCGATATCGGCTATTTCATTCTTCTCTTGATGGCGCTGCGGCTGATCTGGCGCGCGATCAATCCCACGCCGGCATTGCCGGCAGGCACGCCACGGTGGGAGCGGGCACTGGCCCATCTCAATCACGGGCTGCTGTATCTCATCACCTTTGTGGTGACGCTGTTAGGATGGGCGATGGCCGGTGCGCACAAACCAGATTATTCAAGCTGGTTCGGGCTGTTTCGGGTGCCGCAATTCACTTCGGAGAACAAGGCAAACGCCCATTTTTTCGAACACTGGCATATTTACATCGCCTACACCCTGCTCGGATTGATCGTGCTGCATCTTCTGGCGGCACTTTATCATCGCTTCATCAAGCGTGACGGCGTGGTGGCGCGCATGGTCAGCGGCGAAGGCTGATCCATTTCCCGCTCGTTCGCGAGCTACCTTAGAATAAATCCAATGGCGGCTTTTTGCCTCGCGACGGCCGTTGCGCCGGCCGCTAAGAGCGTGCCTGTCTCCTTGTGCATTCATCGAAGGTCAGGTCATGCCGATGTCAGCAAACGTCTTCAAGTCTGCCGCGATCGCGGTCGCCATGAGCTCAGTTTTGTCTTTTCAGGCTACAGCGCAAGCCCAGAAGCCCGGCGAGATCGAGATCAGCTACCAGGACAAGAAGTTCATGCCGGTGGAGGTCTCCATTCCTGCCAATACGGCGGTCACCTTCCGCGTCAAGAATCTCAGCGCCAAGGCGATGGAGTTCGAAAGCAAGCCGCTGAAGATCGAGAAGATCATCGCGGCGAAGAGCGAGGCGATCATCAACGTCCGTCCGCAGAAGGCCGGGGAATACAAGTTCGTCGACGAATTCAATGAGGACGTGGCGATCGGCAAGGTCATCGTGAAGTAGACGGCCATGCTTGCCGCGCTGATCATCGTCTTTCGTGAGGTCTTCGAGGCCGGTCTCATCATCGGGATCGTGCTCGCGGTGACTCGCACGGTGCCGGGCCACAACCGCTGGATCGGTGGCGGTCTGGTCGTCGGGATCGCCGGCGCCTGCGTCGTTGCGATGTTCGCCGGCGGCCTGTCGCATCTGTTCGCAGGCATGGGCCAGGAAGTGTTTAGTGCGGCGATCCTCAGCATCGCCGTTGTGATGCTGACCTGGCACAACGTCTGGATGGCGCGTCACGGCCGCGAACTTGCGGGCGACATGCGCGCGATGGGGCAGGCGGTGGCTGAAGGTTCGAAGTCGCTGCTGGTGCTCGCCGTCGTCGTTGCGGTTGCCGTGCTGCGCGAAGGCAGCGAGGTAGTCTTGTTTTTGTACGGCGTGCTCGCCTCGGGCGGCGACAGCGCCTGGAGCGTCGCGCTCGGCGGTCTTGCGGGGTTGGTGCTCGGCGCGGTGGTTTGCGCGCTCACTTATCTTGGTTTGCTGCGGATTCCGATGCGCGCCTTGTTCGGGACCACGACGGTCCTGATCGCGTTGCTTGCCGCGGGTATGGCCGCGCAAGCGGTCGCGTTCCTGATGCAGGCCAACTGGCTCAATGCTTTCGACACGGTCGCGTGGGACAGCGGCTGGCTGTTGTCCGACTCGAGTTTCCTCGGCCGCGCGCTGCATACGCTGATCGGTTACACCGACCAGCCGACTGTCATGCAGCTTGGCGTCTATCTTGCGGTGCTGGCGGTGACGTTCGTATTGATGCGCATCTCCAGCACACCTACGCAAACGGCACGTGCCTGATGGGGGCTCAACCGCTGTTTTGTGGCAGCGCAAACGCAACTACCTGATCGGATGCCTGTGGTTTGAGAATGGCGTTGCCGCCGGCAACGAACACGACATACTGCCGTCCCTTGTAGACGTAGGTGGCGGGATTGGCGACGGCTGGCGCGTCCACCAGCCCACGCCACAGAACTTCGCCCGACTTCAGATCGATTGCCCGCACGCGGGCATCCATAGATCCGCCGATGAAGATCAGGCCCGACTTGGTAATGAGCGGACCCCCAATAGTGACCGATCCCCATGACTCCGGCATGTAGAAACCCCACTTTTGCACTTCGCCGAACGGCTTCTTCCAGAGCAGCATTCCACTGTTGAGGTCGTAGGCGGACAGCGTGCCGTAGGGCGGTTTCCAGCAGGGCATGCCGAGGAAATTGACGAAGTTGGTTAGATAGAAGCCGTAAGGGCCGCCGGTCTGCGGGTAGTAGCCGTTCTTGCTCGGCTTCTTGCCCTTGTCGATGGCCTCGTATTCCTTGCGCGGGATCAACTTGTAGATCTGCGCGACATAAGAACTGTTGACAACGTAAACGCCATTGCGCGGATCGACAGCACCGCCACCCCATTCGACGCCTCCGGCCGTGGACGGGTAGGCGAGCGTCCCGTTGAGGCTGGGCGGCGTGTAGCGTCCTTCGTCGCGGAGGCCTTTGTAGATGCGACTGCACTGGCCGAGGCTTGCGATGTCCGCGATCGTCGAAATGCCCGGGAAATGATCGGGTACGGTCGGCTCAGGCGTCGCCGCGTACGGCTGGGTTGGCGCCGCCTGCTCGCCATCGACATCGGATTTCGGCACCGGCCGTTCTTCTATCGGATAGATCGGCTCCCCGGTTATGCGGTTCAGCACGAAGAAGATTCCCATCTTACTCGACTGAACCAGGGCGGGAATGGTCTTTCCGCCCTTCTTGATGTCGACCAGAACCGGAGCGGAGTTCGTGTCGTAGTCCCAGATGTCGTGATGTACGATCTGGCGGCTCCACAGCACCTTGCCGGTATCGGCATCGAGCGCGGTGACGGATGTCGCAAGCGGCAGCTTGTCCTTGCGGTTGCCGCCGTAGAAGTTCGGGCTGGGCGAACTGACCGGCAAGTAGAGAATACCGTGCTTGGGATCGACGCTCATGCTGGCCCAGACGTTGGCGGTACCGGTCTTGTCGGCGATCTCAGGCGGCAACGCGTTGAACGTCCATTTCAGCTTCCCGGTTTGCGCGTTGACGGCGAAGATGGTGCCGGGAGGCGCCTCGCTTTCGGCCCAGTCCTTGCCAGCCCAGCCGACGAATAGCGTGTCCTTGTACACCGTCGGCGGTTGCAGGATGGACAGCGGCCATTTGTTGTTCGTGGTGTTCCATGCGTTGATGTCGAGCACGCCGCCATTGGCGAAACCCGTGCACTTCTTCCCGGTGTCCGCATCGACTGCGTGAAGTTTGGCGTCCATGGTGCCGATGTAGACGATCTTCTGACAGGGCGTGCCCGGCAGCGGTGAGGCGGCTTGCCAATAGGTGACGCCGCGTGTCTTCAGGTCCGGTTGCGTCATCGCTTCCAGCACGGCGTGCGTATCGTACGTCCACTTCACCTTGCCGGTATCTGGCGCCAGCGCGAAAATCCGATAGAACGGCGTCGACACATACACGGTATTGTTCACGAATAGCGGCGTCGCCGACCAGTCCGACAGCGGAATCTTGCCGTCACCGTGGGAGACGTCACGGGTGTGCACTTCCCACGCCTTCGTCAGCTTGCCGACGTTTTGCGGCGTGATCTGATCGGCGTCAGAAAATTTTTGGTCTTCGAGATTGCCGTTGAACGTGTACCAGCCGTCATAATGGCTGGCGCCGACGACAGGCGAGGCCGGGCTTGCAGGCGGAACAGGGTTGACGGGATCGGCGGCTGCGGCTCCAGCGTACGCCATCGTTGCAGCAAGTGCGCAAAGCGCAGGCCATGATTTGAAATTCATCGCAGATCCGCGGGTTGTGGGTTTCGATAGGAGGTCGAGGGGCTTTGGAAGCGCTGCGCGATCCAGCCGAGCAGAATCAGTCCCGTTACGGCGAGAAGAATGTCGGCCTCGAGCATGTAGGCGGCAAACGCCGTGCCAACGATGTCGAGCGCGACAAGCACCGCCAATGTGACGTAGAGCCAGCGCGGCAACGAGACGAACAGCAGACAGCCGGCAGCGCCCGCCATCAGTGCCGACGAAATCACCACGAGCAACGCACCGCCGGTGCCGTGGATGCCGTTGCCGGACCAGAAAAAGTTGAAGAGCGCGACAGCGAGGGCAGCGACCGACGCAGCAAGCAGAAATTGATCCGCGCGGCCACACGCAGGGGGAAGTTGACGATTCATGATGTGTATTCCGGGGGCGAGTCCGGCGGAACAACCGCTGGTCGTTGGACGGGTTCCAGCAACGCCGATACGCCCTTTGGCTAATGCGCCGGCCTGGATCAAATCGACGTCGGAGCGGACCGCGCTCCTACACCGGCCGTAGCGTCCGATGCGGCAACGCCGGCATCTCGGTCGCGATGGCGTCGTCGACCCGCACGTCGCCGCCGGCGATCACCACGCCCATGACGCCTGCCTTTCGGACCGGATTGCCGTCCGCATCCTTGCCAAGCGTCGCTGCCATCAGACCCTTGCGGAATGTGTCGAGTTGAACGCAGGGATTGCGCAGGCCCGTCACCTCAACGACGGCATGCGTGCCGATATGCAGGAGCGTGCCTGTCGGGAGCGCCAGCAGGTCGATGCCCGATGTCGTGATGTTCTCGCCGAGGTCGCCGGGTTTCACCTCGAATCCCTGCTCGCGCAACTCGTCGAACAATTCGGCGTGAATGAGATGCACCTGACGGAGATTCGGCTGCGTCGGATCCCGGCGGACGCGCGAGCGATGCTTGACCGTTTCACCCATGTGCGCATCGCCGGCGACGCCGAGCCCAGTGAGCAAGCGAATGCCGAGCGATGGCGTCTTGCTGAAGTGATGCCCGCGGCGAAGGCTGACGGAAACGACTTCACTCATGCGCGTAACGGCGTCAGCTTTTCCCGAACACTCGCTTGAAGATCGTATCGACGTGTTTGAAGTGATAGCCGAGGTCGAACTGCTCGGCGATCTCGGCGTCCGACATGTACTTCTTCACATCGGCGTCTTTCTTGAGCAGCGTCAGGAAGTCCCCTTCGCCGCGCCATACCGGCATGGCGTTGCGCTGGACCATCTTGTAGGCGTCCTCGCGGCTCGCGCCTTTCTGCGTCAGCGCGATCAGCACCCGCTGCGAGTGAACGAGGCCGCCGAGGCGATCGAGATTATTTTGCATGTTGGCCGGATAGACCAGAAGCTTGTCGATCACGCCGGCGAGACGGTTGAGCGCGAAGTCGAGCGTCACCGTGGCGTCGGGGGCCATCATGCGTTCGGCGGAGGAGTGCGAGATGTCGCGCTCGTGCCACAGCGCGACATTCTCCAGCGCCGGCGTCACGTAGGCGCGCACCATGCGGGCGAGGCCGGTGATGTTTTCGGTCAGTACCGGGTTGCGCTTGTGCGGCATCGCCGACGAGCCTTTCTGCCCCTCGGAGAAGAATTCTTCCGCTTCGAGTACCTCGGTG
>JBQCIZ010000577.1:0-5693 GCA_051953235.1 Nitrobacter sp.
CGATCTGTTGGTCCACTCGCCGACGCCGCTAACGCCCGAACTCAAGCGCGAAGTCGAAGGCATCGGCCGCCCGCGCTGGATCATCGGGCCGAACCGCATCCATTACTGGTGGATTCCGGAGTGGCACGCCACGTTTCCCGAAGCCGAGGTCTTTCTCGCACCGCGCATCCGCGAGCAGGCCGGCAGTCACATCGATTTCGGGTGCCATGCGCTGGAGCGCGACAACGGTTATCCTTGGGATGAGGAAATCGCCACGTTGCCGGCCGAAGGCAGCTACATGACAGAAGTCGTGTTTTTCCATCGGCGCAGCCGGACGCTGGTGCTGACCGATCTGATCGAGAATTTCGAGCCCCGCAAAATCCGTTCGTGGCTGATGCGAATTTTGACGCGCTTCGGCGGTGTGCAGGATCCCGACGGCGCGATGCCGCGCGACATGCGCGTGTCCTATCGCGACAAGGCGCGGCTGAAGGCGGCAATCGATATCATGATCGGCTGGAATCCGGAGCGGATTATTCTGGCGCATGGGCGCTGGTACGACCGGAACGGCGCTGATGAGTTGCGCCGCGCCTTCCGATGGCTGTCAGGAAGCTGAAGGGAAATAGAGCTTAGTCGAACAGGCCGAACGGATCCCAGGTATTGTTGCGGGCATAGTAGCGGGCGCGCATGCGATCGGTATTCATCCGATCGACATTGTTCGCCGCGATCCGGGCATGGGCCTGTGCCCGCGCGATGTGCTTGTGAGCCTGCGCCTTCTTCTCTGCCACCTTCGGCTCAGCCGGCTTGTCGGCAGTTTTCGGCATTTCGGCCCGCGCTTCGTAGATGTGGTTCTCGGGCAGATAGCGAAGCTGACGTTCCCACTGCAGACGGTCGGTGGTGGGTGCGAGGGTGGCGACGTCCGGATAGACAATCGCCTCAGCATGCTTCTTATGCGTGAGACGATCTTCGGATCGTCTCCAGTCGGCGAGCGAACCCAGGTTTTCTGAAGCAAGCGTTGCCGAGGCCGATCCGGCGTTCGCCGTTGCAATCGGCGCGCTTTCCGGTGCCGCAGTGTTCGGCCACATCCAGCCAGCACCGAAGATCAGGCCGAGCAGGCAGCAGCCCATCACCACGAAATAACGAAAAACCGGCATACCGACACCAAACGCCCTTCCGGGAAGCAAAACTCAACCTGCGGGGGTTTGTTCCCGGAGGGCGAGTTCTGGTTCATCCAATGTCAGGAATATGGTGTACGTGCCCGAATTCGGGACGCCCGCCCGCGGCCACCACGAAAATGTGACTGTGGAACCGGAACGCTCGAATTACTGCCGTCCGAGGTGAGTTGCCGCCGCGACGCGATCGAATTTTTCCAGCGACAGGATGGCGTTGGCCAGTTCGTCCGCGCGCTTGTCCAGCACCGGGCGCGCCAGCGTCAGGAATTTCTGCTGCATCGCCTGCGCATCGGGGAATGACGCCGGTTCGCCGGAGGGATCCGCGAATAGCCGTTCGTGAACGCCGTCATCGGTGGTGATGCTGACGCGCGCGCCGAACGGGTGGGTACGCCCGACCTCGAGCCGGTCGTCCTGCACCACGTCGAAGCGGTCGGCGAGCGCGTCGATCGCGGTATCGCCGAGCCGGTCATAGTCGTCCCAGCCGAAACGGCCTTGATCGAGCGCCACCGCGCCGGTGAAGAACATCGAGAACTGCCCGCCGACGATCGATGTCGGATGGCGTTTGGTGGCGGCGTCGCCGGTCAGCGTGATGCCGTTGCGATGCAGACCGATCTCCACGCGCTTGATCTGATCCGGCGTCAGGTTGTGCTCGCGCCGCATGGCGATGATTGCATCAAGCGCGGCGTGAGTGTAGCGGCAACTCGGATACGGTTTGACGCCGATCTTCATGGTCTCATACACCTTGCCGAGTCCGGCCACCGCCTTGTCGGGATGGGCATCGTCGCTATAGCCGACCAGCAGGCCGTGCTTGCCTTCGACCGACTCTGTGGAGCCGATGAAGCCGTCGCGCGCCAGCGTCGCCGCGATCACGCCGTTCATGGCGGCGGCGCCGACCTGATAGCGTTTGTTCCAGGAGCCGTTGACGAGGAATTGCAGCGAACCGGCGGCCTGGCTGCCGGAAACGCCGAAGGCCGAGATCAGTTGCTCCTTGCTGAGGCCGAACAGCTTTCCGGCCGCAGCCGCCGCGCCGAACGTTCCGGCGGTGGCGGTCGGATGAAAGCCGCGCGCGTAATGCGAGGTCGGGTCGAGCGCATTGCCGAGACGGCAGCAGACCTCGTAGCCTGCGACGATCGCGGTCAGGACGTCGCGGCCGGACGCTCCGACCATTTCGCCGACGGCGAACGCAGCGGGCACCACCGGCGCGCTCGGATGCAGCGAGGAGTCCGCATGGGTGTCGTCGAAGTCGAGGGAGTGGCCGAGTGCGCCGTTCAACAGCGCGGCCACCGCCGGTGTCCAGGTCTTGCTGTCGCCGAACACTGTGGCTTCGCCGGCCTGATCGAGTTTCAGGGCCTCCAGCATCTTGAGGAGGGACGCGGTGGACTCCGCGTCGCGCCGCGCGCGCACCGCGCTCCCCAGAAAATCCAGCGTCAACGCCTTGGCGCGCTCGCGTACCTCTGCCGGAATGTCCGCAAATTTCAGATCGACCACATAGGCGGCAAGCGTTGCGGTTTCATCGGCCATAGCGGTCTCCTCGTTCTCGTTTCGTCAGCGTAGGCGGCCTGAATCCCGAGTTCAAGCTCCGCTCGGCACGCCCCGCTGTTGCGGAAGGTGCGCAAACGGCTTTAACATCCAAATGGCCGGATAACCCGACCCAGTGGCGCATGATCTCATTCCTGAAACGCACGGCATTGCGGCTGTGGTCGCGAAAGGTGGAAATGGGCCTGGGCATCCGGGTCACGGCCGCCGCCT
Source organism: Nitrobacter sp. (assembly GCA_051953235.1). Classification (GTDB taxonomy): domain Bacteria; phylum Pseudomonadota; class Alphaproteobacteria; order Rhizobiales; family Xanthobacteraceae; genus Nitrobacter. The sequence continues at coordinate 2,898 of JBQCIZ010000577.1, forward strand.
TCGCCGCGCTGGTGGTGGCGATCGCGCTGCACTTGCGGCTGCCGTTGTGGGCGGTGCTGACATCCATCATCGTGACGCAGATGAGCGTCGGACGCTCGCTGAAGGCGACGCGCGACTATCTCATCGGCACAATCGGTGGCGCGATCTACGGCGGCGCGATCGCGATCCTGGTTCCGCATCATGGTGAAGCAGGCTTGCTTGCCGTTCTGGTGCTGGCGGTGGCGCCGCTGGCCTTCGTGGCGGCGATCAATCCGAGCCTGAATGTCGCGACGGTGACGGCGATCATCGTACTGTTGTTGCCGACCATGGGCCAGATGTCGCCGCTGGAATCCGCCATTGACCGGATTCTGGAGGTTGCCGTCGGTGCGGTCACCGGCCTTCTGGTGTCGTTTCTGGTGCTGCCCTCGCGCGCCTACAGCCAGATCCGGGTCAATGCGGCGCGGGTGCTCGATCTGCTCGCGGCTGCGCTGCAGGAATTGCTGGCGGCGCTGACGCGCGGCCGTGACAACGATGCGCTCCATGCGCTTCAGGACGGAATCGGGCAGGCGATCACCGGACTGAATGCGATCGGTGTCGAGGCCGAGCGCGAGCGCTCGGCGCGGTTGTCCCACGGACCGGATACCGGACCGCTGTTGCGAACCGTGCTGCGGCTGCGGCACGACGTGGTCATGATCGGCCGCTCGACGGTGACGCCGCTGCCGATCCATCTGCAGTCGCGGCTCGCGCAGCCGCTTGCAAGACTGAGCGATGCCATGGGGAACTATCTCAGGGCGTCCGCCGCGGCATTGCGGAACGGCGCGGGAGCGCCGGCTATCCTGCCGGTTCAGATGGCACTGGAAGCCTATGCCGCGGAGGTGGCGGCGATGCGAAGCGAAGGGCTGACGCGCGGTTTGCCGGGCGACATGACCGAACGGTTTTTTGCGCTCGGCTTTTCGCTGGAGCAGATGCGGCAGAACCTCCGGGATCTGGAACGCTGTCTGTCGGAGTGGGCCGACCGCTCGGAACCCGGCGTCAAAAGCGCTGAAGACCCGGAACAGAGCAGATAGTTTGTATGCTGCCACTTCGTGATGCCCGCAACATCGCGCCGCATGGTCTTGCGCGGCAACATGGCGCATAGCTGAGGGATTCAAACCCGCCATCGGTCTTCTTGGGGGACATATTGCTCGTCGCGCTCATCGTCGTCTTCACGCTCGCCTACCTGGCGATCGCGCTCGAACACCCGATCCGTATCAACAAGTCTGCCAGTGCGCTGCTCGGCGCCGGTCTGTTGTGGACGATCTACGCGCTTGCCATCGGCGATCATGCCCGCGTGGGCCACGAACTTGACGAGACCGTCGCGGCAACGGCGCAGATCATCTTCTTTTTGATGGGAGCCATGACCGTCGTCGAGGTGATCGACGCCCATGATGGCTTCGAGGTGATCACGTCGCGGATCAGAACGCGCAAGCTGACCACGCTGCTGATTCTGGTCTCGTTCATCACGTTCTTCCTCAGCGCGGTCCTCGACAACCTGACGTCGACCATCGTGATGGTCTCGCTGGTCAGGAAATTGCTGGATCGGCAATCGGACCGGCTGCTGTTCGCATCGATGATCGTGATCGCCGCCAATGCCGGCGGCGCGTGGTCGCCGATCGGTGACGTCACGACGACCATGCTATGGATTGGAGGCCGGATTTCGGCGCTCGGGATCGTCGAGGCTCTCTTCGTGGCCTCGATCGTCAATCTTGTGGTGCCGCTGGCCGTCGTGGTCCTGCGTTTGCGCGGACAGAGCTTTGCTTTCGTGCCGGACGCCGGTGGGTCGGAGCGTCCGGCGTTCGAGCGCAACCTGATGTTCACGCTTGGCCTCGCCGGCCTCATTTTTGTGCCGGCATTCAAGCAGATCACGCACCTGCCGCCGTTCATGGGCATTGTCGTCGCGCTGGGCGTGCTGTGGCTCGCCGGCGAAATCCTTCATCGCAACAAGATGCCGGAAACCAGGCAGCGCCTGACCGTGGCCCACGCGCTGACCCGGATCGACATGAGTTCGATCGTGTTCTTCCTCGGCATTCTGCTGGCGGTCGGCACCCTCGAACATGCGGGGATCCTTGCCGCACTGGCCATGTGGCTGGACCAGACGATCGGCCGGCTCGACGTCATTGTCGGCCTGCTTGGATTGCTCAGCGCTATCGTCGACAACGTACCGCTCGTTGCCGCGTCGATCGGTATGTACGACGTTGCCAAATATCCCGTCGACAGCTTCCTGTGGGAGTTCATCGCCTATTGCGCCGGGACCGGCGGCTCGATCCTGATCATCGGCTCCGCCGCAGGCGTAGCCGCGATGGGTCTCGAACGCATCACCTTCCTCTGGTATCTGCGCAAGATCAGTTGGCTCGCATTGCTCGGCTATATCGCCGGTGCGGTCGTCTATATCGCGCAGTATCGGCTGATGCAGTGACGAGGAGCCAAGCCGTGCCCGTCAGGACGCGTGCGGCGGTTGCGGCAGGGCGCGCCGCGACAACAGATGGAAGCGGCTCACCAGAAGCGCGGCGTAGACGGCGGTTCCACAGGACAGGCCGACCCACACGCCGCGCGCCCCGAGCGATGTATGAAATCCGAATAGCGCGGCGCAGGTGAATCCGACCAGCCAGTAGCTGATGGTGGCGAACAACAGCGGCACGCGGGTGTCGTTCAGGCCGCGCAACGCTCCGGCCGCCACGGTCTGGATGCCGTCGGCGACAAAGAACGTCGATCCGACCAGCAACAGCGTCGCGGTCAACTGCACGGTGGCGTCGGGTGCATTGCCAAGAAAAATCGTGG
>JBQCIZ010000578.1:0-10052 GCA_051953235.1 Nitrobacter sp.
AGCCGTCTCGATCGCCGCGAGGGCGACGACTTCCTGGAGCGGCTGCACGAACTGATATTGTGGGAGACCCGCGAATTTCCGGCCGGGCATCCTTACAACAACGTGGTGGCGATGCCGGACGACACGCCGCTGCCGCCGATCTGGCTGCTCGGGTCGAGCGACTACAGCGCGGAGTTGTCGGCACAGGTGGGTATGGGGTTTGCGTTCGCGCATCACTTTGCCTCGTACGATGCGGTCGAAGCGATGACGAACTATCGCAGCCGATTCCAGCCGTCGCACTGGCGCAGCTCGCCGCATGCGATCCTCGCGGTCGCCGCCATCGTCGCCGATACCGATGACGAAGCTGACAAGCTCGCGTCATCGGCCGATCTCAATCGCCTGCGGCGCGATCGCGGCCAGTACGCGCCGCTGCCGAGCGTCGAGGAGGCGCTGGCCTATCCCTATAGCGAGGGCGAGCGTGCCTCGGTGGCGCGCAACCGGTCACGGTTGTTCGTCGGATCACCGGCGACGGTAATGCAGAAGCTCTCGCCGCTGATCGAGGGATGCAAACCCGACGAGGTGATGATCATCACCGCGGTCTACGACCACGACGCGCGCAAGAAGTCCTACGATCTGCTGGCGGAGGCGTTTCAGCTTGGTAGAGCCGCGATATAGATCGACCGTCACCCCGAGAGCCGGTTTCCGTCATGGCCGGATTTATTCCGGCCATCCACGTCTTGCGGCGGATCGACGAGATGGACGTGGATGCCCGGGACAAGCCCGGGCATGACGATGTGGAAAGCAGTATCCGCTCACTCCGCCTTTTCCTTGAACGTCTCGCGGAAGGGGTGGCCGGGATAGACGCCAACGATGCGGAATTCCTTGGAGAAGAACTGCAGCTCCTCCAGCGCGAAGGTGAGGCCGCGATCGTCCGGATGGCCCTCGACGTCGGCGTAGAACTGCGTCGCGAAGAAATTGCCGTCCACCATGTAGCTTTCGAGCTTGGTCATGTTGACGCCGTTGGTGGCGAAACCGCCGAGCGCCTTGTAGAGCGCGGCCGGCAGGTTGCGCACGCGGAAGACGAAGCTCGTGACCAGCGGCCCGGAGCCCTGCTTCGCCCAACTGGCCTCGCGTGCCAGCACCACGAAACGCGTGGTGTTGTGGGATTCGTCCTCGACGTCCTCGGCCAGAATATCGAGATCATAGATATCGGCGGCGAGGCGCGAGGCGATCGAAGCGCAGCTCTTGTCGCCGCGTTCCGCGACAATGCGGGCGGAGCCTGCGGTGTCGCCAGCCACGATCGGTTTGATGCCGAGCTTGCGGATGATGCGGCGGCACTGGCCGAGCGCATGGACGTGACTTTCCACAGTCTTGATACCGGCCAGCGTCGCGCCACGCGGCGCCATGAGCTGGTGATGAACCGGGAGGAAATGCTCGCCGACGATGAACAGGCCGGATTGCGGCAGCAGGTGATGAATGTCGGCGACGCGGCCTGCGACCGAATTCTCGATCGGGATCATGCCGAGGTCGGCCTCGCCCGACGAGATCGCAGCCAGCGCGTCCTCGAAGGTCGCGCAGGGCATCGGCTCGGCGTCGGGATAGGCTTCTGCGACGGCAATGTGGGAATTCGCGCCGGGCTCGCCCTGGAATGCGATCTTCATGGTCTTGGTCATCGGGTCTTCTATCTGCCGGTGGGGCTTTGGTGAGACGCGGCCAAAACGCGGCGCGCGGTTTCGAGGTCGGCCGGGGTATCGACGCCCCGCGGCACGGTGTCCACGATCATGATGTCGATCCGCATGCCGGCTTCCAGTGCACGCAACTGCTCGAGCTTCTCCTGTTGCTCGAGCGGCGAGGGCGGAAGCTCGACGAAGCGTTGCAGCGCTTTGCGGCGATAGGCGTACAGCCCGATGTGATGATAGCGCGGCCCGTCGCCGTGTGGCGCGGTGGCGCGGGTGAAATAGAGCGCACGTAGCCGCCGCGCGGCCACCGGCGATCCGACCGCTTTCACCACGTTCGGATTGGTGGCTTCCTCATCGGTGTGGATTTCGGCGGCCAGCGTGGCGAGATCGACCGCGGGGTCGGCGAGCGGTTCGAGCACGGCGCGGATATTGTCCGGGTGGATGGTCGGGAAATCGCCCTGCAGGTTGACTATGGTCTCGATCCGGCCATCGGGATCAAGTTGTCCGACCGCCTCGAATACCCGGTCGGACCCCGACGGGTGGTCGGGCCGCGTCATGATGGCTTCGCCGCCATGGGCGGTCACGGCGGCCGCGATTTCCGGGGTGTCGGTGGCAACCGCAACCCGGCCGATTCCGGCGGCCTCGGCCCGCCGCAGGACGTGGACAACCATCGGCAAGCCGCCGATATCCAGCATCGGTTTCCCGGGCAGGCGGGTCGCGGCCATGCGGGCTGGAATCAGCACCAGGGTGCGGGTGTCAGTCATCGGTCGGGCAGTCCGCGGTCGGGCAAAAACGGTCGGGAATTGGCGGGGTTTTTCAAATGTCGGCGCGTTTATACGGGTTGCCAGAGCGTGGGCAAACCGTTATCTCATCGCCGTTGCCTGCCTCGTTCCCGACGAGTGATTCCGGCGGCATTCCGTGGCCGTTCAGCCGGCCTTACAGTCGACTTCCAAGGCCTGGAGCCTGATCCAAAATGGACTCCTTCGAACTCAATAAAATTCTCGGTGCAATTCTGGGCACTTGCCTTGTTGTTCTGGTGACGAATTTCACGGCCCAGGCAGTTTTTTCGCCGGTGAAGCCGGCCAAGCCGGGGTTCGACGTGGCCGTCAAGGAAGAAGCTGCCGGTGGCGGCAAGGAAGCCAAGCCGGCCGAGGCCGTGCCGATCGAGAAACTCCTGCAGACGGCGTCGGCGGACAAGGGTGCGACTGCCGTGAAGAAGTGCGCCGCCTGCCATACCTTCGAGAAGGGCGGTCCGAACCGCGTGGGTCCGAACCTCTATGGTATCGTCGGTGAGCCGCGCGGTCAGGGTCGCGGCGGATTTAACTTCTCGGCGGCGATGAAGGCCAAGGGCGGCAACTGGACCTTCGACGAGCTGAACAAATTCCTCACCAATCCTAAGGGCTACATCCCCGGCACCGCGATGGGCTTCGCCGGTCTGCCGAAGGACAGCGAGCGCGCCGACGTCATCGCCTACCTGAACAAGAATTCCGACAAGCCGGAGCCGCTGCCGACCGCCTCGAAGTAAGGCGGCATACGTCTTTGGGATGAGACCAACGGCCAGGATTTTCCTGGCCGTTTTTATTTCGCCGCCACTGGCCCGTTATCAGGGCGTTTCGCCGCACAAGTGCGGGAGGTGGGTGGCATGATCCCGAAAAACCGACATAATCGGCCGAAACATTGCTTCGTGTTGCGCCGTTAGACTTCCAGTCCGACCCTTCCGCAGGAACCCGATTTGGCCTTTACCCGACGACGTCTTCTCCATGGCGGAGCCCTGATCGCCGCAACTCCCGCGATCAAAGTTCTGACCGGTGCTTCACCCATTGAAGCGGCCCATGCCGCGGCCACGCCGGCCGATCTCAAGTGGCGGCACGGACTCTCGCTGTTCGGGGACGTGAAATATCCGCAAGGCTTCAAGCGGTTCGATTACGTCAATCCGGATGCGCCGAAGGGCGGCACCGTGCGGCAGATCGCACTCGGCACCTTCGACAATTTCAATCCCGTGGTGGCGGGGGTGAAGGGCTCGATCGCCGGCGCGGTCGGGCTGATCTATGAATCGCTGACCACTCCGTCGCTCGACGAGGTCTCCACGGAATACGGTGCGCTAGCGGAGTCCGTCGGTTATCCCGATGACTATTCCTTCGTGGTCTACCGGATACGCAAGGAGGCGAAGTGGCACGACGGCAAGCCGGTGACGCCGGACGATGTGATCTTCTCGCTCGAGTCGTTCAAAAAACATCACCCGCATTACGCTGCCTACTATCGTCATGTCGTGAAGGCCGAGAAAACCGGCGAGCGCGATGTGACGTTTACTTTCGATGCGCCGGGCAACCGTGAGCTGCCGCAGATCGTCGGACAACTGCTGGTGCTGCCGAAACACTGGTGGGAAGGCACCGACGCGTCCGGCAAGAAGCGGGATATTTCCGCGACCACGCTGGAGCCGCCGCTCGGCAGCGCCGGCTACAGGATCAAGGGCTTTGAGGCGGCGCGGTTCGTTGCGCTGGAGCGGGTCAAGGATTACTGGGGCCTCAATCTCAATTTCAACGTCGGCCGCAACAACTTTGACGAACTGCGCTACGAGTATTTCCGCGATGGCACTGTCGCGCTCGAAGCCTTCAAGGGCGACCAGGTCGACTGGCGCACGGAGAACATCGCCAAGAACTGGGCCACGGCCTACGACTTCCCGGCGGTGAAGGAAGGCCGCGTCGTTCGCGAGGAGTTTCCCAATCGCAGTTCGGGCGTGATGCAGGCGTTCGCGCTCAACATCCGTCGCGACAAATTCAGGGATGTGCGGGTGCGGCGGGCGCTGAATTTCGCGTTCGATTTCGAGACCATCAATCAGCAACTGTTCTTCGGGCAGTACACCCGCATCGCGAGCTACTTCGAGGGCACCGAGCTTGCCTCCAGCGGCTTGCCGGAGGGCAGGGAGCTCGAAATTCTCGAAACCGTTCGCGCCGATGTGCCGGCCGAGGTCTTCACCACGCCCTACAGCAATCCGGTCGGCGGCAGCCAGGAAGCCGCGCGCCGCAATCTGCGCGAAGGCATGAAGCTTCTGAAAGAGGCCGGCTACGAGGTGCGCGGCGGCAAGCAGGTGGACGGCAAGACCGGCGCCCCGTTCGAGATCGAATTCCTGTCGGAAGATCCGAGCTTCGAGCGCGTCCTTCTATCCTATAAGCCCTCGCTGGAGCGCATGGGCCTCGTCGTCAGCGTGCGGACCATCGATTCGGCGCAATACGAGAACCGCCTGCGCAACTGGGATTTCGATGTGGTCATCACCTCCTGGGCGGAGTCGCTGTCGCCGGGCAACGAGCAGCGCGAGTTCTGGGGTTCGCATGCCGCCGACATGCCCGGCTCGCGCAACATTGTTGGCATCAAGAATCCGGCGGTCGACAAACTGATCGAGCGCGTGATCTTCACCAAGGATCGCGCCGATCTCGTCGCCGCCACCAAGGCGCTCGACCGGGTTCTGCTGTGGCACAACTACGTCGTGCCGCAGTGGACCTATTCGAAGGTGCGCACCGCGCGCTGGGATCGCTTCGGCCGGCCGGCCGAGATGCCGAAATACGGCTTGGCGGCGTTCCCCGCGCTGTGGTGGTACGACGCCGACAAGGCGGCCAAGGTCGGCAAGCGATCTTGAGGAGTTTTGTGCGGATGACGCAGCCCAGCCGCCGGCAGGTGATCGGTCTCGGGATTGGCGCGGCCGGTGCGGCATGGCTCCGGCCGGCAATCGCGGCCGGCACAGCGGCCGAGCCCCAAGGTGAATCCCATGGCATGTCGGCGTTCGGCGACCTGAAATATCCGATCGATTTCCATCACTTCGACTATGTCAATGTCGACGCGCCGAAGGGCGGGCTGTTCTCGACCATTCCGTCGAGCCGCGCCTTCAACCAGTCGTTCCAGACCTTCAACACGCTCAACGCTTTCATCCTGAAGGGCGATGGCGCGCAGGGCATGGGCATGACGTTCACCTCGCTGATGGCGCGCGCGGGCGATGAGCCCGATGCAATGTATGGTCTGGCGGCGAAGTCGGTACGCATCTCGGCGGACGGATTGATCTACACTTTCACGATGCGGCCGGAGGCGCGTTTTCACGACGGCAAAAAGCTGACGGCGCACGATGCCGCGTTTTCCCTGACCATCCTGAAGACCAAGGGGCATCCCCTGATCACGCAGCAGATGCGCGACATGGTGAAGGCCGAGGCGACCGACGACGCCACGCTGGTCGTGACGTTCGCGGCCAAGCGCGGGCGCGACGTACCGCCGTTCGTCGCAGGCATGCCGATCTTCTCGCAGGCCTATTACACTGCGCATTCCTTCGAGGAATCGACGCTCGACATTCCGCTCGGCAGCGGGCCGTACAAGGTCGGGCGCTTCGAGCCAAATCGTTTTATCGAGTTCGACCGGGTCAAGGACTGGTGGGGCGCCGATCTTCCGGTCAATCGTGGGAGCTACAATTTCGATACCGTGCGGTTCGAATTCTATCGCGACCGCGACGTGGCCTTCGAAGGCTTTTCCGGCCGCAGCTATCTGTTCCGCGAGGAGTTCACCTCCCGCATCTGGAATACGCGCTACGATTTTCCGGCGATGACCGAGGGGCGCGTCAAGCGCGAACAGTTGCCCGACGAGACGCCGTCCGGCGCACAGGGCTGGTTCATCAACACCCGCCGCGACAAGTTCAGGGATCCGCGCGTTCGCGAAGCGCTCGGCTGCGCGTTCGATTTCGAGTGGACCAACAAGACCATCATGTATGGCGCCTATGTGCGCACCGTGTCGCCGTTCCAGAATTCCGACCTGATGGCGACCGGCCTGCCGTCGCCGGAGGAAGTGGCGTTGCTGGAGCCGTTCCGCGGCAAGGTACCGGACGAAGTGTTCGGCATGCCGTTCGTGCCGCCAGTGTCCGACGGATCGGGTCAGGATCGCAAGTTGCTGCGCAGGGCCATCCATCTGCTCGAAGAGGCTGGCTTTCACAGCAAGGACGGCAAGCGGGTGACGCCGAAAGGCGAGGTCTTGCGCGTCGAATTCCTGCTCGATGAACCGGCGTTCCAGGCGCATCACATGCCCTACATCAAGAACCTCGGCACGCTCGGGATCGAGGCAACGCTGCGCCTCGTCGATCCCGTGCAGGCGAGGGCGCGCCGTGACGATTTCGATTTCGACATGATGATCGACCGCTTCGGATTCTCGACCGTTCCGGGAGACTCGCTGCGGCCGTTCTTCTCGTCGCGGGCGGCGGCGACCAAGGGATCGAACAACCTCGCGGGCATTTCAGATCCAGCGATCGATTCCCTGATGGAGCAGGTGATTGCCGCCGACACCCGCGCCAAGCTGGTGTTCGCTGCGCGCGCGCTGGACCGCGTCATCCGCTCTGGCCGCTACTGGGTGCCACAATGGTATTCGAACGTGCACCGGTTGGCTTTCTGGGATGTGTTCGGTCACCCGCCGAAGTTGCCGAAATATCTCGGCGTCATGGCGCCTGACATCTGGTGGTCGATGCCTGCCAAGTCGACGTCGCCAGGACAGGCAAAATAGGCATGACCGCATATATCGCCCGCCGTATTCTGCTGATGATCCCCACATTGCTGGGCATCCTGTTCGTGTCGTTCGTCGTGGTGCAGTTCGCGCCCGGCGGCCCGGTCGAGCGGGTGATCGCACAACTGAGCGGCGCGGATACCGGCGCCAGCTCGCGCATTTCCGGCTCGTCCGGCGGCGACTTCGGCGCGCGCGGCCAGGTCGGCGCGTCGTCGGATGCCATCAATTCGAAGTATCGTGGTGCGCAGGGGCTCGATCCGGCCTTCATCAAAAGCCTCGAAAAGCAGTTCGGCTTCGACAAGCCCGCACCCGAGCGTTTCCTGCTAATGTTGTGGAATTTCGCGCGCTTCGATTTCGGCAAGAGCTATTTCCGCGACACCACTGTTCTTCAGCTCATCAAGGAGAAGCTGCCCGTCTCGATGTCGCTTGGCATCTGGATGACGCTCCTGACCTACCTCATCTCGATTCCGCTCGGTATCCGCAAGGCAGTCCAAGACGGATCGCGATTCGACACATGGACGTCGGCTGTCATCATCGTCGGCTTTGCGATTCCCCGCTTCCTGTTCGCGATCCTGCTCATCGTCCTGTTTGCGGGTGGATCGTTCTTCAGCATCTTCCCCCTCCGCGGATTGACGTCCGACGGCTGGAGCCAGTTTCCCTGGTACTGGAAGATCCTCGATTATTTCTGGCATCTCGTGCTGCCCATCGTCTCGATGGCGCTCAGCGCCTTCGCCACCATGACGCTGCTGACCAAGAATTCGTTTCTCGACGAAATCCGCAAGCAGTACGTGATGACGGCGCGTGCCAAGGGCTGCAGCGAACGGCAGGTGCTCTACAATCACGTGTTCCGCAATGCCATGCTGATCGTCATCGCCGGCTTCCCGGGCGCGTTCGTTCACGCCTTCTTCTCGGGGTCTCTGCTGATCGAAACGATCTTTTCGCTCGACGGACTTGGCTTGTTGGGTTTCGAGAGCGTGCTCAACCGCGACTACCCGGTGGTGTTCGGCACGCTGTTCATCTTCTCGCTGGTCGGCCTTGTGGTGAATTTGATTTCCGACCTGACCTATATGTGGATCGATCCGCGGATCGATTTCGAGGCGCGGGAAGTCTGATGGCCGTGATGTTGCCGGAGCCCCTCGAGACCAGCGCGGTATCGCCGCTCGGCGAAGCCGTCCCCCCGGCGCGCCATCCGCTTCGTCTGTCGCCGCTCAATCGCCGCCGCTGGCAGAATTTCAAATCCAACCGGCGCGGCTACTGGTCGCTGTGGATTTTCCTGATCCTGTTCGTCGTCTCGCTGTTCGCGGAGTTGATCGCCAACGACCGTCCGTTCCTGATCCGGTTCGACGGACATCTTTATTTTCCCGCGTTCGTGACCTATCCGGAAACCACGTTCGGCGGCGATTTCGAAACCGCCGCCGATTATCGCGATCCGTATTTGCAGAAATTGATCGCGGACAAGGGCGGCACCATCGTCTGGCCGCCGATCCGTTATTCCTACGACACCCATAACCTCGATCTGCCGACGCCGGCGCCGTCTAAGCCGACCTGGCTTTTGACCGAAGCGGAATGCAAGGACGTGGTGCAGCGAAAGCACCTGACCGGCTGCCGTGATCTCGAATACAACTGGCTCGGGACCGACGATCAGGGCCGCGACGTGGTGGCGCGGCTGATCTACGGCTTCCGCATTTCGGTGCTGTTCGGGCTGTGTCTGACCATCGTCTCGTCGGTCATTGGCATCGCGGCGGGCGGCGTGCAGGGTTACTTCGGCGGCTGGGTCGATCTCGGCTTTCAGCGCTTCATCGAGGTCTGGACCGCGATCCCCTCGCTGTATCTGCTGCTGATATTGTCGTCGGTGCTGGTGCCCGGCTTCTTCGTGCTGCTGGGAATCCTGCTGTTGTTCTCGTGGGTGTCGCTGGTCGGTCTCGTGCGCGCGGAATTCCTGCGCGGCCGCAATTTCGAGTACATCACGGCGGCGCGGGCGCTCGGCGTCTCGAACGCAACCATCATGTTCCGCCATTTGCTGCCGAATGCCATGGTGGCGACCATGACGTTCCTGCCATTCATCGTCTCGTCGTCGGTGATGACATTGACGGCGCTGGATTTCCTCGGCTTCGGATTGCCGCCGGGATCGCCGTCACTCGGCGAACTGCTGTCGCAGGGCAAGGCTAATGTGCAGGCGCCTTGGCTCGGCTTCACCGGATTTTTCGCCGTCGCGATCATGCTGTCGCTTTTGATTTTCATTGGCGAGGCGGTGCGCGACGCTTTCGACCCGCGCAAGACGTTCAGGTAGGCCGGGATGGACGCGATCAACCAGCCGCTGCTCGATGTCCGCGACCTCTCCGTTGCATTCCATCATGCCGGGGGAACGTCGGTCGCGGTGGATCGCATCTCGTTCGAGATCAGGCGTGGCGAATGCGTGGCGCTGGTTGGCGAATCCGGTTCCGGAAAATCCGTCAGCGCGCTGTCGGTCCTGAAGCTGCTGCCCTATCCGACGGCGTCGCATCCGACCGGCAACATTCGCTTCAAGGGGCAGGAATTGCTCGGCATGTCCGAGCGCGAGATCAGAGGTGTTCGCGGTAACGATATCTCGATCATCTTTCAGGAGCCGATGACGTCGCTCAATCCGTTGCACACGATTGAGTCGCAGATCGGTGAAATCCTGCAGTTGCACGGTGGCGTTCGCGGTCCGGCAGCGCGGCAGCGCGTGCTAGAGTTGCTCACCCAGGTAGGCATCCGCGATCCCGAGATGCGGCTCGCAAGCTATCCGCATCAATTGTCGGGCGGCCAGCGTCAGCGCGTCATGATCGCCATGGCGCTCGCCAACGAGCCGGATCTTTTGATTGCGGACGAGCCGACCACGGCGCTCGA
>JBQCIZ010000579.1:0-17563 GCA_051953235.1 Nitrobacter sp.
AATTGACTATGAGGGGCGGCGACGCCCCGGCGTGAGCGCGTTTCAGGAGCGATGAATGGCCAGCAAGGTGAAGACGGCAGTACAGGTCAAGGACAAGGAAAAGGAAGACAAGGCAGCGGACGCCCCGGAAAAGGATTCCCCCGACGCGCCGTCGCCGTTGCTCGACCTGTCGGATGCCGCCGTCAAGAAGATGATCAAGCAGGCCAAGAAGCGCGGCTTCGTGACCTTCGATCAACTCAACGAAGTGCTGCCGTCCGACCAGACCTCGCCCGAGCAGATCGAGGACATCATGTCGATGCTCTCGGACATGGGCATCAACGTCACCGAGGCGGATGATAGCGAAGGCGAGGAGGAACGCGACGAGGCCGACGACGAGACCGACAACGAACTGGTCGAGGTCACGCAGAAGGCCGTCACCGAGGTCAAGAAATCCGAGCCCGGCGAGCGCACCGACGATCCCGTCCGGATGTATCTGCGCGAGATGGGCACCGTCGAGCTGTTGTCGCGCGAAGGCGAAATCGCCATTGCGAAGCGCATCGAGGCCGGGCGCGAGGCGATGATCGCGGGGCTCTGCGAAAGCCCGCTGACCTTCCAGGCCATCATCATCTGGCGCGACGAGCTCAACGAAGGCAAGATTTTCCTGCGCGACATCATCGACCTCGAGGCCACCTATGCCGGCCCCGAGGGCAAGGCCGGGATGAACCCCGCGCTGATCGCAGGCCCCAACGGCGAGGGCGCGTCCGATGGCGAGAGCGCATCCGCCAATGGAAACGGCAACGGCGCGACCATTGCGGCGCCGCCCGCCGCCCCGCCATCCGCCACGCCGTTCCGTGCTGCGCCCGCGCGCGGCGCGCCGGGCGATGCCGACACTGAGGAAAAGGATCCGGGCGAGGCCGCCGCCGAAAGCGACATGGAGGACGACGACTTCGAGAACCAGATGTCGCTCGCCGCGATCGAGGCCGAGCTGAAGCCGAAGGTGGTCGAGACCTTCGACAAGATCGCGGACTCCTACAAGAAGCTGCGCCGCCTGCAGGAACAGGACATCGCCAACCAGTTGCAGAGCGAGTCGCTGTCGCCGTCGCAGGAGCGCAAATACAAGAAGCTGAAGGACGAGATCATCGTCGAGGTGAAGTCGCTGCGCCTCAATCAGGCCCGCATCGACTCACTCGTCGAGCAGCTCTACGACATCAACAAGAAGCTCGTCTCGTTCGAGGGACGTTTGCTTCGCCTGGGCGACAGCCACGGCGTCGCGCGTGAAGACTTCCTGCGCAACTATCAGGGCTCCGAGCTCGATCCGCGCTGGCTCAACCGCGTTTCGAAGCTCTCCGCAAAAGGCTGGAAGAACTTCGTCGCCCACGAGAAGGACCGCATCAAGGAGCTGCGCGGCGAGATCCAGTCGCTGGCGGCGCTGACCGGGCTCGAGATCGGCGAATTCCGCAAGATCGTGCACGGTGTGCAGAAGGGCGAGCGCGAGGCGCGCCAGGCCAAGAAGGAAATGGTGGAGGCGAACCTGCGCCTCGTCATCTCCATCGCCAAGAAATACACCAACCGCGGCCTGCAGTTCCTCGACCTCATTCAGGAAGGCAACATCGGCCTGATGAAGGCGGTCGACAAGTTCGAGTATCGCCGCGGCTACAAGTTCTCGACCTACGCCACGTGGTGGATCCGGCAGGCGATCACGCGCTCGATCGCGGATCAGGCGCGCACCATCCGCATCCCCGTGCACATGATCGAGACGATCAACAAGATCGTGCGCACCTCGCGCCAGATGCTGAACGAGATCGGCCGCGAGCCGACGCCCGAAGAGTTGGCCGAAAAACTCGGCATGCCGTTAGAGAAGGTGCGCAAGGTTCTCAAGATCGCCAAGGAGCCCTTGTCGCTGGAGACGCCGGTGGGTGATGAAGAGGATTCACATCTCGGCGATTTCATCGAGGACAAGAACGCGGTGCTCCCGATCGATGCCGCGATCCAGTCCAACCTGCGCGAGACCACGACGCGCGTGCTCGCCTCGCTGACGCCGCGCGAGGAGCGCGTGCTGCGCATGCGCTTCGGCATCGGCATGAACACCGACCACACGCTGGAGGAAGTCGGCCAGCAGTTCAGCGTCACCCGCGAACGCATCCGCCAGATCGAAGCCAAGGCGCTGCGGAAATTGAAGCATCCGTCGCGGAGCAGGAAGCTCAGGAGTTTCCTCGATAACTGAGCTGTCTCGATGCCGTCTCCGCCAACGGGGCGGCGCGAAGGCGCCGCCCGAGAACGACAAAGGCGGGGAACAGACACAAAAACGGCGGCCCGATAGGTCCGCCGTTTTTGTTTTTTTTGGGGGCCGCTATCTATTCCGGTTTGGCTTTCAAGCGCAGGGCCTCGGAAATTCTGACTGCTTACTATTTGTTTTGGTCGGGGCACACCGTTTCTATGATGCTCTTTGGCCAAGTGTGGCCGCTGCGCTGAAGACATTGGCCTCGCCGCGGCTCGGTCAATTTTCCAAAGCAGCACTTTGATCACTGAAGCAGATTATCCGATTATCGGGACCAGATGCTTTGATTCTGGCCTATTTTATTGACTTTTCGAATTGGATTGAGACCCTCAGGTTCGCTGTCGATCATTATCAAGCTTGTGCGCTGTTCTGGCGATGGTCCATCCTTGGATGAGCGGTGCTAATATCAGTAATTTTCATTCATAAAAAAGTCCTTATAAAACAGATATTTAATATAACTTTGAAATTGTCGTCCTTCTAAAAAGGTTGCGCTGAAGACATTGGCCTCGCCGCGGCTCGGTCAATTTTCCAAAGCAGCACTTTGATCACTGAAGCCGATTATCCGATTATCGGAACCAGATGCTTTGATTCTGGCCTATTTTATTGACTTTTCGAATTGGATCGAAACCCTCAAGTTCGCTGTCGATCATTATCAGGCTTGTGCGCTGTTCTGGCGATGGTTCATCATAGCATGAGTCGAGATACTATAAATGGATTTTGATTGATATCTCAATTAATCTGATAAAATCATTTGATTTCAATATGTTGAAGTGAAACGATAATGCATAAATCCGTTTATATGACTTATTTTCGCCCAGCGATGTCGGCGCACGATGTCGGACGTCCAGACAGAGAAAGCGGTAAAAATTGCCCGTCAACAAGGTTGTTTGCGAGGGATGATGCGGTTTTGGGAGGGGGCGAGTGTTGACTCACCGAGTTGGTAGGTATACTGTTAATCATATAAATGTATGGAGCCTTTCGCTATGTCGGATATAAGTCAGCTTCTTCAAGATCACGAAGCTCGGATTTCGGCCCTTGAGAAGCGTCTTGAGGCGGCCGCCGGCGCACCTGCTCAGGTAGCGATTCCAAAAAAGCAGTCGGCCAAAGAGTTTTTGCTTTCTAAAAAAATCAGCACCGAGACGCAGAAGGTCGTCGCGCTCGCGTACTTCCTGGAAAAACAGGAGAGGCTGGATTCATTCAATGTGCCTGATCTCGAAGCAGCTTTTCGAGCAGCCCGCGAGAAACTTCCAAAAAACATGAATGATGCAGTCAACAAGAACGTAGCTCGAGGCTTCCTGATGGAGGCAGAGCAAAAAAAGGATTCGAAAAAATCTTGGCAGCTGACCTCCACAGGTGAACGCTTTGTTGAGCAAGATATGGAGCGCGCAACGTGAGCAGCACTGTAGACCAAGTAAATTCCATAAATACGGTAGCAAAAATTGTTGAGATACTCTCACCTCTTTCATCAGAGGAGCGAACTCGCATTGTGCGGGCGGCAATGGCGTTACTCGGCGAGGCGGCGGAAGCGCCCGCTGCGCATATGCTGATTGAAGCACCGGCGGACGACATTGGAAATTTCTCTCCACGGGCGCAAATTTGGATGAAGCAAAATTCCATCACCTCCGAACATCTCGATCAGGTCTTTCATGTGTCGGATGGCGTGGCAGAGGTGATTGCGCCTCAGTTGCCCGGTAAAAACAAGAAAGAGCAGACCTATAGCGCGTATATGCTCGCGGGGCTGTCGCAACTCCTTCTCACCGGAAATGCATCGTTTGGTGACAAGGAAGCGCGGGCTCTCTGCGAGAGAGCTGGTTGTTATGATAGCGCAAACCATTCGGTAACGCTTCGCAACAGAGGCAACGAATTCACGGGTTCAAAGGAGAAGGGTTGGACTTTGACGGCACCCGGTTTGAAGCGGGCGGCCGAAATAGTCAAAGAATTAGGCGGTACTTAAACAATCGGAGATTGAGAATGGCTATTTCAAGCATAAGCTTTTCTTTTGGAAGCATTTCGTTTGCGGGAGAGGCGGAGAACGAGGAGTGGCTTACTGAGCAGGTTGATAAGGTTTTGGAGCTTGCTAGCAAGTCACCATCGTTAGTCGCTCAAGCTACGCAAAAGCCGTCGGCGGCTGCGAGCGCAGGTGAAAAATTTACTGGCACGCTCGCCAGCTATTTGAGGGAAAAAAATGCAGTATCTAATCAAGTAAAGCGTTTTCTCGCTACCGCGGATTGGCTGCGCCTAAGAGGTAGCGAATCTCTAAACACAAGCATGGTCAGTAAAGCACTCAGCGATAATCATCAGAGTCGCTTAGGCAATCCCGCGGAGTGTCTGAATAAAAATGTTGCTAAGGGCTGTTGCGAGAAGACGGCCGATGGCTTTTTTATTACGCAGGTAGGCTTCACAGACCTCGGATATGAATAATGGATACATCCGCTGCGCTCGCCGCGATCCCGCAAGGACTGCGAGATGAACTATTCAGCGAGTATCGGACTATCATTCAAAACTATTCTGAGCATAGATGGTCTCCAACCGAGCTTAGCGCTGGGAGATTTTGTGAGATTGTTCATTCTATTTTAGCTGGCTTTGGAAGCGGGACGTATCCTTTACGAGCTTCAAAGCCAGCAGATTTTGTGAGCGCATGTCGCATGCTCGAACAAAACAAAAGTGTGCCGAGAAGCTTTCAGATTCTAATACCGCGCACATTGCCGGCTCTCTACGAAGTTCGCAATAATAGAGGGGTGGGGCATGTAGGTGGCGATGTTGATCCAAACCACATGGATTCGACGTTTGTCGTGTCATCGTGCAACTGGGTGTTGGCTGAGTTAGTTAGGGTTTTTCACAAGCTTTCTATTGAAGAAGCACAACAGCTTGTCGATGCGATTGCAGAACGTCGTGTGCCTTTGATTTGGCAAGGGAGAGACGTAAAGCGCGTCCTAAACCCAAAAGTTGAAGCACGTGATCAGGTTTTGCTTTTAGTCGCGACTTCTCCGGGAAAGATCCTCGTCAAAGACTTGCGAAGTTGGACCGAATACAAAAATTCATCGAGGTTCATTGATCTGTTAAAGACCTTGCATGCGGCTCGTTTCATCGAATTTAGCGAGTGCAATTCTACAGTAGAGATACTGCCGCCGGGTAGTTTGGAGGCTTCGAAAATTTCGGATCGTTACGGATCTAAATTTTGAGCGATTGACAATTCTTGGAATATGACTATATTCCTATTCATCCCGTCCCACTCATGAGGGGCGGCTCGCGATCGTCACGATACGCGGGGCGGGATGCGGTGGACGCGGCAGCGTCAGGCGCAAGACGAGAGGCGGTTGGGGGTGTCCCACCCGAGAATGGCCCACCAGGGCCGTTGTCCGGGGCACTTATGGAGCCGCCGATCCGATGGCGCTGACGACGACGCTGTGCGGTTACGGACCGGGGCGGAGATTCGCCCTATTCGTATCGCCTTTGCGCGCCGGCCCAAGTCGCGTGGTCCCGACGCCCGTCGCTGGCGCCAAGGGAGCGGAGCGCCTGCCGGCCGACCGGCCCGCAGGAAACCATCGGTTCAGACCAAACATCTGCCGAACAGCTCAATCCCGACGGTGACGAACAAAGCGTATCAATCGCCGCCGGGGAGAGCGCGAAGCAAGCCGACAAAACCACCGCGTGCGGAACGCCGGATGATCCGGTGCTTTCGTGGTGACTAACTCGTGTGTCCAAACTCATTCTACACACGAGGCTGCGGGCGCTATCGGAGCGTCCGGCGTTCCGCGCGCCCTCAGGTTTGAGAGCGCGAATGGGGCAGGCCCCAAGCGCGCATGCGCTGGAGGGCGTAAGACGGGCTACGGCGTCCCCGCGCCGGAAAGAACAGGGGCGATGATGCATGTCTGCGGGGCGGCGCGGATTCACCCTCCCCTGGAGGGGGAGGGTCGGCGAGCATCTTTAGATGCGAGCCGGGGTGGGGTGGCTTCACGTCACATCATGATCTTCACCCCACCCCGACGCTCATTGCATTCGCGTCGACCCTCCCCCTCAAGGGGAGGGTGAAGAGCTGCACTGCGGAACCTGCACACGCTCTGCACCGTTGTGCTGCGACGGCGAGTCTTGACCACAGAGCCTTCGGAAAGCCTTGATTGTGCAGGACTCCTCGTCATCATCCGGTCTGCCATCATCTCCCGTCGCAACGCCCAGGCGGATTTCACAAACAAGCGGATTTCACAAAATGATTGCACGCACGCTGGTTCTCGCCGTGTCGGCTCTTGTGTCGGTGTCCATCGCGAAGCCGGCCGACGCCGCGCAGTGCGGCGGCGATTTCAACACCTTCGTCGCGGCGATGTCGCGGGAGGCCGCGGCCGGCGGCATTTCGCAGGGCGTGATTTCGCAGGCGCTCGGCGGCGTGCAGCAGGACCAGGCGGTTTTGAATTTCGACCGGCGCCAGCGCGGCACCTTCCGCAAGAGCTTTGAGCAGTACGTCGCGACCCGCGTCGGCGCCGGCCGCATCAAGGGCGGGCAGGCGATGCTCCAGCGCAACGCGTCATTGTTGTCGCGGATCGAAAAGCAGTACGGCGTGCCCCCGCAGATCCTGGTCGCGATCTGGGGGCTCGAGACTGATTTCGGCAAGGGCGACATGGGCAAGCTGCCGGTGTTCCGGGTGCTCGCGACCATGGCGCACGATTGCCGGCGCACCGAGCTGTTCCAGACCGAGCTTCTGGCGGCGCTGAAGATCGTGCAGCGCGGCGATCTCAGGCTCAGCGACATGATCGGCGCCTATGCCGGCGAGATCGGGCAGACGCAATTCCTGCCGTCGTCCTACATCAAGTACGGCGTCGATTACGACGGCAACGGCCATGTCGACCTGCGCCATTCGGTGCCGGACGTGCTGGCCTCGACGGCGAACCTGCTCAAGACCAACGGCTGGAAGGCCGGCGGCGACTATCACCAGGGTTCGGCCAATTTCGACGCCATGCGCGAGTGGAATCGCTCGGAGATCTATCGCCAGACCATCGCCTACTTCGCCGACAAGCTGATCGGGCGGGGAGGGGCGGGAGCCGGCGCGGAGCGATCAGCTTCCGGAAGGTTTCTGTGCGCGCGCCATCTTCTCGAGGCGGCGCTGCATCGGCGTCCAGTAGGTCGCGGGGCGTAGCCGCTGCAGGATGTCCATGAAGCGGGCGTCGCTGCCGATCAGGATGCGCGGCTCGTTCCTCTCGATGCCCTTGATGATGCGCAACGCGGCGGCCTGCGGCGTGGTTTTTGCGACAGTGTCGAACCGTTCGATCGACTGCACGCGGCGGGCGTTGTCGGTGACTCCTGCGCCGGTGCGCGAGTTGCGGGCGATGTTGGTCAGCACGCCGCCGGGATGCACCACCGAGAGCCGCACCGGGCTTTTCGCCATCTGCAGTTCGTGACGCAGCGATTCCGAGAAGCCGCGCACCGCGAATTTCGCGGCGGCATAGGCGCTCTGGCCGGGCGGCGCGACGATGCCGAAAATGCTGGAGAGGTTGACGATGTGCGCTTCGCGTTGGCGGGCGAGCAGCGGCAGGAAGGCGCGGGTGGAATGCACCACACCCCAGAAGTTGATGTTGAAGAGCCAGTCCATCTGCGTCTGGTCGATCTCGGCGAACTGGCCGAGCAGCGCGACGCCGGCATTGTTGATGACGATGTTGAGCTCGGGATGCGCCGCGGCCGCGGCCTGCGCGTAGTCCGCAATCTGCGCAGGCTCGGCGACATCGACGCGATGTGTCGTCACTTTACGGGGATGGGTTTTGGCGATCTCGGCGGCGACCGCTTGCAGTCCACCCTCGTCGCGGTCGGCCAGCGCCAGGTCGCATCCGCGCGCGGACAATTCCAGCGCCAGCGCCCGGCCGATCCCGCTGGCCGCGCCGGTCACGGCGGCGGCGGATCCATGGATGGCAGTCATGAGACCTCCGATATGAGCCCTTGGGAAACCATCTCCCGCGCCCGGCGGCCACCTTATACGGAGAAGCGCGTCGCAACGCCAAGCGCATCCCGGCGGCGTGCGCGGCTTTTCCAGCGTGGCGGGGCGTGATAGCGCTCGGTCATGACGCTGTCCTTCCTGCTGACCTCCCTGATCGTGGTGATCGCGCCCGGCACCGGCGTGCTCTATACGCTCGCCGCGGCCTTGAGCCGGGGTCACCGGGCCAGTGTGGCGGCCGCGTTCGGCTGCACGCTCGGCATCGTTCCGCATATCGCGGCGGCCTTGCTCGGGCTTGCCGCAGTGCTGCACACGAGCGCCGTGGCCTTTGCCGCGCTGAAATGGCTGGGCGTGCTTTACCTGCTTTACATGGCGTGGCAGGCGCTGCGCGAGACCGGCTCGCTGAAGATCGATCAAACGGTCGACCCGCGCTCGACGCTGCGGATCGTCGTCACCGGAATTCTGGTCAATATTCTCAACCCGAAACTGTCGATCTTCTTTCTGGCGTTCCTGCCGCAGTTCGTCGCTGCCGGGGACGCTCACCCGTTGGGCCGGATGCTCGAGTTGAGCGTGGCTTTCATGATCATGACCTTTGCGATCTTCGTGATCTACGGCCTGTTCGCGGCCGGCGTCCGCGATCGCGTTGTGACGAATCCGGGGGCGATGAAGTGGCTGCGGCGGTTGTTTGCCGGCGGGTTTGCCGCGCTCGGCCTCAAGCTGGCCTTCGCCGATCGCTGAGCCGGTTGGCTCTCCCCGAAAATCGAACGGCGGGCCCAAGGCCCGCCGTTTCAATCCCGTCCGCGCTGTGGGCAGCGCGGTGACTGGGAGGCTCGGGCGAAGTGGACTTCACCCGAGCCCTGGAAAACTACTTCTTCTTCTTCTTCGCTGCCTTTTTGGCCTTCTTTGCTGTCTTCTTCTTCGCCTTCTTAGCCATAACATCCTCTTAGGGTTTAATGGTTGAAACGCGACTCCGAGGCATGCTCAGCGGAGGGCCAGCCTCGCAACAGCCTCGGATACCGATCCGAACAGATTCGCGTGGTTCTGTCGTCGTGTCGTCACGTGGCGTCACGCCTGTGTCATCCTGTTATCCACAGATGTTGCGCGATGTATGCCGCATTCGTCGGCCAACGATGGTCACCGGCAGCAGTCTTTGCGCGGCGCGACGCGAGTTGTTCGCGCGGTTTGCGGGCTGCGCGTTACGGTTAACGATCACCAAACGGCCGGCGCGAGGCGGCTGACTTGATTTGAGACACGGCGGGCCAGGGGAGGCGCTGCCTCGATGCGGCGTTCATCATTTCAAAACTACAGCGAGGATTGTTCCATTGCGGTGAGGTTCCGTTAAGCGGCGCGGTTGCAGGTTAGCAGGGGCGACGGGGAAGATGTCGTTGGGAAGACGAACAGGGGCAGGGCGCGGTGGGCGCCTTGAACTCGCAAATGCTGAGTGTGCCGACGCTATGGATCGTGTTTGTCGTCAACTTCATGGCGCTGGGTCTTGTCTGGACCTATGTCGTCCGAAGTTACCCGACGCTCACGGCGGCGCGATACTGGGCCTCGGCTGCGTTCTTCGCTGCGTTCTTTGCAGGCATCTCGATGCTGCGCGGCGTCACGAATTCCATGTTGCCATTGCTGATCAGTGGCGGCGGACTGGTTTTCGCGATCTGCCTTTGTACGATGGGAATTCAGCGCTTCTATGAGCGCCGGGTGTCCTGGTTGCTGACCTCTGCGACGGTCGGATTGTGCACGCTCGGACTCGCGTTCTTTCTCTATGTGCGCGACGATATGCCGATGCGCATTTTCATATATTCGGCGGGGCAGGCAGTACCGATCGGTGTGACGCTGGGCTTGCTGCTGTCCCGCAAGGATGGCCGGATCAATTCGGGCGCACAGCTCGCCGGTATCGTCGGGGGGTTGATGATTTCGGTCGGCGCAATCAGGTCGGTCTGCGCATTCTTCAACATTGGCGGTGGCGTATCCTTCGTTGAGTTCAATGCGTTGCAGGCCGCTTTGTTGATCGTCCTCGTCTTCCTGTCAATGGCGTGGAATTTCGGCTTCCTGCTGATGGCGATCGATCGGCTGCGCAACGAGGTCGCCGACCTCGCGCTGATGGACGACCTCACCGGTGTCGCGAACCGGCGGCAGTTGCTGCGGCGGCTGGAAGAGGCGTGCGCGATGTCGCAACGGAGCAGCGAACCCTTCGCGCTCCTCGTGATCGATCTCGACGGTTTCAAGCAGATCAACGATACCCATGGTCACGCCGCGGGCGACGCCTGTCTCCAGCATTTTACCCTGATGACGCAGATGCAGTTGCGGCCCGGCGACCTTCTGGCGCGAACCGGCGGCGACGAATTCTGCATCGTCCTGCCGGATACAACGCTGCGCGAGGGCGCGATGATCGCGCGCCGCGTGCTGGCGGCATGTCACGAGGATGCCGCCGGATGTTCCGGTACGGATATTCCGATCGCGGCGTCGATCGGCGTGGCGCAGTGGACGCAGGATATCGGCACTCATTCGGAGCGGCTGATGGCGGCAGCCGACCACGCTCTCTATGCGGCCAAGAACGAGGGCAAAAACCGCTATGCGGTCTATGATCCCGCCCCGCCGATCGTGCCGGATCTTGTGCCCGCACAGGAAGCGATGCGTCAGATCGCCTGATCGCCCCGTGAGGCAGGGATGGCCGCGACAATATTTGACGCCGTCGCTATGGTTTGTGATGCCGATCGGGCATAACGCCTGCTCCTGGAGAATGTCATGACGTCGTTTCTTGCGCCTGCGATTGCATGCTTGCGGACAAGGCGCGGTGCGCTCGGAGGCATCGTTCTGGCGGTTGCATTGGTTGGCACGACGGTGCTGGTGGCCCTCGAACCGCCAAGCAAGCCGTTTCTCGACAAAAACAGCTTTTATCTCAGTTCGTCCGGATTTCGGGTGAAAGTTGCCGACGATGCGGCGGGGTTGAAGGCGCTGCGGGCGTTGTCGGCGCATCGCTTCGTGATTCACAAGACGCACAACGGCGCGCGCTATCTTTATGCGGAGCCGAAGTATTGTGTTTGCATTTTCGTCGGCGATCAAAACGCCTATCAGAACTACCGCGACATCCTGAGCCGTCCGCCGGCGCCGGTCGATAACGAGGTGGCGCCCGACTACAAGACGCAGGCGAGCGCGTTGCTTGATGGCGATCCCTACGACATGAATAATCTCGATCAGCCCGACAGCATCGCCGACTATCTGCGGGACTATTACTGATCCCGCGGATACTGATCCCGCGGATCGAGGCGACGAGGTCGCGCCTTTCCCGACAAAACAAATCCAGGAACAAAACGAAAGGCCGGCGTTGCCGCCGGCCTTTATATCTTGCCCAGAAACCGCGAACGTTAGTAGGCGGCTTCCAGCGCGGCCTGCTCCTGCCGCGCGATCGTGGTCTTCACAGCCGACTGCACCTTCTCGAAGGCGCGCACCTCAATCTGCCGCACGCGTTCGCGTGAGACGTTGAACTCGGCGGCGAGATCTTCCAGCGTCATCGGCTCATCGGCGAGGCGGCGGGCCTCGAAGATGCGGCGTTCGCGCGGGTTGAGCACGCCCATGGCGCCGGTCAGCGCCTGATGGCGATGATCGAACTCCTCGTGCTCGGCCATGATGGCTTCCTGGCTCGGCGACTGATCGACCAGCCAGTCCTGCCATTCGCCGGCCTCGCCGTCGTCGCGGATCGGCGCGTTGAGGGACGCGTCGCCGCCGAGACGGCGATTCATCTCCACCACGTCCTGGTCCGTGACGCCGAGACGCTTGGCGATCAGCTTAACCTGATCGGGCCGCAGATCGCCCTCGTCGAGCGCGGAGATCTTGCTCGTCGCCTTGCGCAGGTTGAAGAACAGCTTCTTCTGGTTCGCGGTGGTGCCCATCTTCACGAGCGACCACGAACGCAGGATGTATTCTTGAATCGACGCCTTGATCCACCACATAGCGTACGTGGCAAGACGGAAGCCCTTTTCCGGCTCGAAGCGCTTCACGGCTTGCATCAGGCCGACGTTGCCTTCCGAGACAACCTCGGAGATCGGCAGGCCGTAGCCGCGGTAGCCCATGGCGATCTTGGCCACGAGCCGAAGGTGGCTGGTGACGAGCTTGTGTGCCGCATCGCGGTCGTCATGCTCACGCCAGCGCTTGGCGAGCATGTATTCCTGCTGGGGTTCCAGCATCGGAAACTTGCGAATTTCGGCGAGGTAGTGGGAAAGGCCAGATTCTCCGTTGAGAACCGGCAAAGTAGCTGCGCGGGCCATGTGTAGCGCCCTCCAGGTGTTCAGGCTCCCGATAGCGGCGAGCCAGGCAGACGGTCCCTTTGTTAAAGCCGACCGCGCTGCGATGTTCCGCGTTGGACATTCAACGCACGTGCAACATACACCAAATGGACTCGAAAAGGGAAGAACAAAAAGGGGTCACGATCCCGTGACGCTGATATAACCGTCTGGCATGGCTTGATTTTTTACATGCATCTGCGTCATTCCGTCGCCGCCAGCGCATTTCGCAAGAGAACCAAATCCTCCGGCAGGGGCGCTTCCCAATGGAGAATTTCTCCGGTGCGGGGGTGCTCGATCACCAGAAGGTAAGCGTGCAGGGCCTGCCGTCCGAGGCCTTCGAGGGCGGCGCGGGCTCCCGGGCCGAGCTGGCTGGCCTTGGTCTTGAAGTGCGGACCATAGACGTCGTCGCCCATCAGGGGGTGACCGGCATGGGTGAGATGGACCCGGATCTGGTGGGTGCGGCCGGTTTCGAGCTGGCAGGCGAGGAGGGCGGCGACGGGCTTGCCGTCCCGGCCATTGAAAACCTCCCGCGCCTCCCAATGGGTGATGGCCTCGCGCCCGCTCTGGCGAACCGCCATCTTCTCGCGGGCATGGGGGTGGCGATCGATCGGGGCGTCGATCGTGCCGTGCCGTCTGTTTGGCGCGCCCCAGGCGAAGGCCAGATAGCCCCGCCGCAGCGCGCCGGTGCGTCCATGGTCCGCGAACTGCGCGCTGAGCGATTGATGCGCAGCGTCGTTCTTCGCGGCCACCATCAGTCCCGTCGTATCCTTGTCGAGCCGATGCACGATGCCGGGGCGGCGCACGCCGCCAATACCGGACAGACTGGCGCCGCAATGGGCGATCAGGGCGTTGACCAGCGTTCCGGTCTCGTGGCCCGCGGCGGGGTGCACGACAAGTCCCTTCGGCTTGTTGATGACGATGAGGTCCTCGTCCTCGTAGACGATGTCGAGCGCAATGGCCTCGCCTTCCGGCTCGGCCGGCCGTGCCGGCGGCACGTCGATTGTGATCGTATCCCCTGCGGCGACATGATATGCGGGGTCGCGAACCGGGGTCGGGTCGCCCGATCCCTTTGCCACAGAGCCATGTCCGGCAGCCGCTTTTCCGATAAAGACCTGGCCCGCGAGAATGAGCGATTTCAGCCGCGATCGCGACAGTTCGGGGCTATGAACCGCGAGGACGCGGTCCAGGCGCGTCGATCCCTCGTCGCCGGTGACGGTGACCTCGCGCCTTTGACCCCGATCCGATAGAGCAGAGCCTTCTGAAGCAGAGCCTTGCATGACCGAACCTGTGAACCCTGAACCGACACCCGAGCAGGCTGCGCTGTTTGCGCGAGTGCGGCGGATGATGCTGATCGCGGGCCTGACCACCGCGCTGGCCGTGGCGGCCGTCCTGATCGCCATCGGCTATCGCCTTTTCCGCGCCGAGGGAAGCAGGGCGCCGTCCGACGTTACCGCGCTGCTGCCCAAGGGGGCAAAAATCACCACCACGGCGGTCGCGGGCGACCGGCTTGTCGTGACGCTGGATGTCGGCGGTTCCGTCCGGATCGAGACCTTCGATCTGCATACCCTGAAGCCGGCTGGCACCCTGAAATTCGCCAGCGAACCCTGATCGCGCCGCGGCACCTTGCAGCGCGGGGATTTCGAGGCTATTGCCTGTCCTCAACGCTCCCTTCGTCTAGCGGTTAGGACGCGGCCCTCTCAAGGCTGAAACAGGGGTTCGATTCCCCTAGGGAGCGCCAGTCTAAAAAATCCCCTCTGATTTCGTTTCACTTTCGGCACGAATTGGCAAACCGGTGGATCAGGTTTGCCAATTTATGATCCGCTATTGTTCTCTTGTTTGGCAACGGCCTGACGGGCGAGATGCACCTGATCCGCCTTTCGAGTATATCGCTCCACTTCTTCGAGCGACTTGTGGCCGGTGATCGCTTGGATCTGTTTTGCCGAGCAGCCTGCTTCCGCCAAGCGGCGAGCCGCCGCTTTTCGTAACCCGTGAGCCTTGCATCTCGCGGACAATCCCGCATCCCGGATCGCATCCGATACGAAATTGCCGAAACCCTTGACGCTGAACGGCTGTCCGAAGGCCGTCGTGAGAATGACGACGTGCTTCCGGTTCGCCAGCGCCAGTTCGCGCCGCAGGTTGCGGTGCATCGGGATAACCAGCTTCTCGTCGGAGTCCTCTTGTCCCGTCTTCTGCTGGGCCACTTCAATAGTGACGCCGTCGATGTGAGCGTAGGACATGCGGTGCACGTCGGAGCCACGTTGGCCGGTATAGAGAAGAAGGGCATAAGCCAGCCGCTGCCGAGACCCTTCTGGCCAGCGGGCCTCGAATTGCGCGAGTTCCTTCTCGGTCCAGGTGTGAAACTCCTTAGAGCGGTAGCTGGTCGCGCCCAGAGTTGGATCGTGTCGTAGCCATTTGAGCGCGATGGCATAGCGCACGAGGGTTCGGATGCGCTTGAGCAGGACAATTCCAGACCCCGGCTTGTTCGCCATCTTTCCGATAATGGAATCGATATGCTCCCGGCGGACCTGATCAACCCTTCGATGACCATGCTCTTGCAAGAACCCGTCGATCACGCGCCGATAGTTGGCCTTACTGCTGGCGGCCAAATCTCGGTAAGCAGGAGAACCGTAATAACTGACTGCAAGTGCGGCGAAGGTGCCGGGCACGATGGCGGGTCGCCGCAGGGACTCTGCTGGCTGCGCGGCCAGACAGGCCGCATAGGCATCCATGAATTCCTTGGACCCCAGGGAGCCGGGTAGGGGCGTGCGCTTGCCGTTCCGCCGAAAATAATACCTCGCCTTGCCATGCCGGTCGGTAAACGAGTGAAGGTATTTCAACCTTCTGAGATCACGTCGGCCCATGTGTCTACCTCAACATCTCCTCCTTGGTGCGGAAGGTCTTTGAACGCGAGCCTAAGCTCGTCTATGTCGTACACGAGTTTGCCGCCGACCACGCGCGCGGCGGGCATAGTTCCTTGAGCGACAAGCTCGCGGAATTTCGTTCGCGACACTCCTATCGCAACTGCCGCCTCGACCTCTGGCAAGCCAAGTACGACCGGTGCGTTCGAAAGGATCGCTTGCCGTGTTCTCCGACTGCCTGCTCGGTGCAAGCCCGACGCGGTGCCAGAGCCGCCACGAAAGGCTGATCTCGTGGCTCCTAAATGAAGCAGTGGCTTGTCAGAATCTGGCTGGCTAGAATCGCGTGAATCACCCATGTCCAATCGTCTTCCGAAGTCCAAGGGACTTCAGTTGAGGACTGGACAGCGGGCAGTCGCAGGATGCGGAATAGGCTGTCTATTGAGTTTTGAGCTTAGGATAATTTGGCGGGTTCGAAGAAGAATGCCACGAGTCCCCGTCACCGCAAACATAACATATTCTCGCAGAATCTCAAGTTTCGTTGTGCTTGCGGGCGCGTCATCGCGAGAACTGCTTATACCCGACCGACAAAGCAACTGTAGCGCGATTGCACGGACTGCACAGTCTTCTAAGTTCAGACGGTCTCATTTTCCAAGCGAGGAAAGCTCGTCGAGCAAGGTGCTGTGTGGCCACACAGCTTGATTAGTCGTTCCAATCACCTCCTGACCGCCTGCGCTTCCGGTTTGCACCCGCGGCCAAGCGAGCGCACCCAGCTACACCGCCACGAGCACGCATAAATTTGTGAAACTGCGATAGCGGCACGTTTTCTGAATGGACGTACTCCAGCGCGCGGACCCACCGGCTCTTTTGCTTGAAGTCTGCTTCTGACAGCATAGCCTCGATTAGAACGCGCACCGGGCTCATGCCTTTGCGCCGGGCGATGGCTAGTTCGCGAGCCAGTATCCGGGCAGACCGCCTTGATATCTTGCGACGCTCCCAATCGCGATGAATGCGATAGATCACCTCCAACAGGTTGTAGGATTCGAAGCGCCCGATGCGCCGTCTCAGTCTCGCCGCTGCTTCCTTTGCGGGCCGGGTAGCCGCCGCAAGTTCCATAGAGATTCGATGTCTTGCGGGAGTCCGCTTCGATGGGGTTGTAAACATGCCAATTTCTCCGATCCCTCTCAGGCGATAGTCGAGAAATTAGCTTTTCGCTTCAGGCGATCATTTGCCCGAAAACGGGCGTGTTCGGGTCTGCAATTTGCACCGCGTAAGTGCACTTACGAGACCCAGAAACTCTGCTCTCGCGTTATCTATGCGTGACGCCTCTTGTGAAGGTCTTGGTCCTCATCGCATCGAGGATGGTATCGAGCATGTTGTCACCGGCGGCATGATTGCTGCTCAAGTGCCAATAATGTTCTTTCCCGTGAGGATCGACCCAACCTTTGATAATCAAAGGATACATGTATTCGAACATAAAGCCATGGTTGGCGTCTTTATAGATAATCAACTGGATAGGATCGGCTCGTTTCTTCTTGAGCATTTCAACGCAATATTTGACCGGGTTCGCATCATCCTTGTCGCCGCCAAAGATGATCATTGGCCGAACGTAGTCACCGTATCTAACCGGCGTATTGATGCACGATGGAACAACAGGGAAACCAGCGGCGAACCTGTGCGGATGATCGTCCTCTTGCTTAGACATCGCGATTAGAGTCGCGAGGCCGCCATTGCTCTGGCCCATGAGGTACACTTCGTCGGGCTTGGCCAGCTTGTGTTCGATCAGGTAGTCGAGCGCCGAGTAGGCGTCGTCAGCCCGGCGACGCCCCCAATGGAAGTCAGGCATACCGCAGGTCTTTTGCACTGAACGTGTGCGGAAGCTGTTTACAGCCATAACCCCTATGCCTTGCGCGTTCAGCACTTTGGCAATTTGGTTGACCCAAACTTCCGTTGTGTAGTCGAGACCAGTACAGCCGTGCATCACGATCATGAATGGGATCGGTTCACTTGTCTCCGGAGAATAAATCTTGCCGATCAATTCTCCGTCTTTCTGCACTTTGCCGCCTTCCTCTGGCGTGCCGTTCATAAAGTTATTGGAGAAACCGGAATCGTAGGGATTCCCTTTCGACCAGTGCTTGCTCGAATTGTGTGGGTAATCGCCATGCCACGGAACCCCGACTTCGGTTGCTGAGGCTGAGTTTAAGTTGAAGAACAGAATAAGCATCACGATAAGAAAAATGCGCATTTT
>JBQCIZ010000580.1:0-5249 GCA_051953235.1 Nitrobacter sp.
GCGGCGCCCGATCGGTCAGGTCTATGCCGTCAACGGCGTCAGCCTGACGCTCGGCGCCGGGGAAACGCTCGGGCTCGTCGGCGAATCCGGCTGCGGAAAATCCACGGTCGCACGCAGCATCATGCGGATCGTTCAGCCGACCTCCGGCACCATCCGGATCAACGGCGACGACATCACCCGGCTTGGCAAGGCCGAGATGCGGCCCTACCGCCGCTCGATGCAGATCGTCTTTCAGGATCCCTTCGCCTCACTGAACGGGCGCATGCGGGCCGGCGATATCGTGGCGGAGCCGCTCGGCGTGCACGGCATCGCCACCGGAAAAGCCAAACAGGAACGCGTCGCCGAACTGTTCGAGCAGGTCGGACTGCGGCCCGATCAGATGCAGAATTTTCCGCACCAGTTTTCCGGCGGGCAGCGCCAGCGTATCTGTATCGCACGGGCGCTCGCGCTGGGACCGAGCCTGCTCGTATGCGACGAGCCGGTCTCGGCGCTCGACGTGTCGATCCAGGCGCAGGTGATCAACCTCCTGATCGACCTTCAGCGTGCCAAGGGACTGGCATATCTCTTCATCGCCCACGATCTAGCCGTGGTGGCTCATATCAGCCACCGCATCGCCGTGATGTATCTCGGGCGCATTGTGGAAATCGCCGACAAGGCTGATCTGTTTGCGAATCCGAAGCATCCCTATACGCAGGCACTTCTCGCCGCGGTTCCGGTTGCTGACCCCAAAAAGAAAAACACGGCGCCCTTGATCGAAGGCGACGTGCCGAGTCCGATCAATCCGCCGTCCGGATGCGCCTTCCACACCCGCTGCCGCTACGTGATGGACCGTTGCAGGATCGAGACGCCGAAACTCAAGGAAACAGGCCCCCGTCACCAGGCGGCCTGCTTCCTCAATGATGGCGTTTAGGCGGGTTCAACCCGCCTGCTGCACCGCGCGCTGCGCCATCACCTTAACCAGATTGGCGCGATAGGCGGCAGTTCCGTGAATGTCGGCGATCATGCCGGCGTCCGGAATCTTGATCGACTCCAGCGCCGCTGCGGACCAGTTGGCCTTGAGCGCTGCTTCGATCGCGCCGACACGCATCACACCGTTCTGCGAAGCGCCGGTCGCGGCGACGCGGACATCGCCGGATTTCGTTTTGGCGACGAATACGCCGGTCAAAGCGAAACGCGAAGCCGGATGACGCATCTTGGCATAGCCGGCCTTGGCTGGGATCGGGAACGACACGGCCGTGATGATCTCACCGTCTTCAAGAGCGGTCGTGAACAAGCCCTTGAAGAAATCATCGGCCACGATGCTGCGCTTGTTGGTCTTGACCGTCGCATTGAGCGCCAGCACAGCTGCTGGGTAATCCGCAGCCGGATCGTTGTTGGCGATCGATCCGCCGATGGTGCCGCGATGACGCACGGCCGGATCGCCGAGCACCGATGTCAGGTGCACCAGCGCCGGAATCGCCTTCTTCACGTCGGCGTTGCTCAGGATGTCGTAGTAGGTCGTCGCGGCCCTGATCGTGAGCGTGTCGCCGGACACCTCGATGCCAACCAGATCCTTGATCCTGGCGAGATCGATGACATCCGACGGCGCTGCAAGCCGCTGCTTCATAACCGGCAGCAACGTGTGGCCACCGGCGAGATATTTGGCGTCCGAACCCTTGGCGAACAGCGAAGCGGCTTCATCGATGCTGGACGGACGATGATAAGTGGTTTGATACATGACGATGTCTCCCTGTTGCCGTTCAGCCGTGGATCGCGTGCCAGACGCGGTCGGGTGACGCGGGCATACTGAGATTGTTGTTACCGATGGCGTCGGTGATGGCGTTGATGACGGCGGCCGACGCGCCAATCGCGCCGGCCTCGCCGCATCCCTTGACGCCGAGCGGATTGCCGGGACATTCGGTCATGGTGTGCTGCACCTTGAACGACGGAAGATCTTCAGCTCGTGGCATCGCATAATCCATGAAAGACGCGGTCAGAAGCTGGCCGCTCTTGTCATAGACCGCGTGCTCCAGCAACGCCTGGCCGATGCCTTGGGCGAGCCCGCCATGGACCTGGCCCTCAACGATCATCGGATTGATCAACCGTCCGAAGTCGTCGGCCGCCACGAAGTTCACGAACGTGGTCTTGCCCGTGCCTGGATCGACCTCGACCTCGCAGATGTAGGAGCCGGCCGGGAACGTGAAGTTGGACGGATCGTAGAACGCGCTCTCCTTCAGACCCGGTTCCATGCCATCCGGCAGGTTATGCGCGGTGTAGGCAGCCAGCGCCACCATCGGCAGCGCGATCGCCTTGTCGGTGCCCGCAACCTTGAACTGCCCCTCCTCGATAACGATGTCGTTCTCCGACGCCTCGAGCTGATGAGCGACGATCTTCTTCGCCTTGGCTTCAACCTTCTCCATCGCCTTGACGATAGCCGACAGGCCGACAGCCGCGGAACGCGAGCCGTAAGTCCCCATACCGAACTGCACCTTGTCGGTATCGCCATGGACGATCGAGACCTGCTCGATCGGGATTCCGAGGCGGCCCGCAACCACCTGGGCGAAGGCCGTCTCATGGCCCTGGCCGTGGCTGTGCGAACCTGTCAGGATTTCGATGGTGCCGACGGGATTGACCCGCACCTCAGCGGACTCCCAGAGACCGACGCCGGCGCCGAGACTGCCGACGGCCTTTGACGGCGCAATGCCGCAGGCTTCGATGTAGCAGGATACGCCGATACCGCGCAGCTTGCCTTCGCTCTTCGCCTTGGCCTTGCGCGCCGGGAAGCCCGCATAATCGATCGACTTCATCGCCGCATCGAGCGATGCGTTAAAGTCGCCGATATCGTAAGCCATGATCACCGGCGTCTGATGCGGGAACTGGGTAATGAAGTTCTTGCGCCGCAACTCCGCAGGATCGACCTTGAGCTGGCGCGCCGCGGTTTCCATCAGCCGTTCGACAACGAAGCTTGCCTCGGGTCGCCCCGCCCCGCGATAGGCATCGACCGGCGTCGTGTTGGTATAGACGCCGACCACCTCGGCAAAGATATTCGGGATGTTGTACTGGCCCGACAGCAGCGTCGCGTAGAGATAGGTCGGGACCGACGACGAAAACAGCGACATGTAGCCGCCGAAGTTGGCGTGGGTTTTCACCCGCAGACCGGTGATCTTGTTATCCTTGTCGAAGGCCATTTCGGCCTTGGTCAGATGGTCGCGGCCGTGCGCGTCCGTCAGGAAGGCTTCAGTGCGGTCGCTGGTCCACTTCACGGGGCGACCCGTTTTCTTCGAGGCCCACAGCGCCACCATCTCTTCCGGGTAGATGAAGATCTTCGAGCCGAAACCACCGCCGACATCCGGCGCGATCACGCGCAGCTTGTGCTCCTGCGCGATGTTGTAGAACGCCGACAGCACGAGCCGCGCGACGTGCGGATTCTGCGACGTCGTATGCAGCGTAAAATGCTCCTCCGCCGGATCGTACTCGGCGATCGCAGCCCGCGGCTCCATGGCATTTGGCACGAGACGGTTATTGGCGATGTCGAGCGAGACCACATTGGCCGCGGACTTGAACGCCGCATCGGTCGCGGCCTCGTCGCCGATGGTCCAGTCGTAAATCACGTTGCCCGGCGCTTCGGGATGCAGCTGCGGCGCGCCCTTGGCGATGGCATCGCGCATGTCGGTGACGGCATTGAGCTCCTGATACGTCACCGCAACAGCTTCCGCCGCGTCCCGCGCCTGGTTGCGCGTCTCGGCAATGACGACGGCGACGGCCTGGCCAACGAAGCGCACGGTGTCCGGCGCCATCGCGGGCCACGCGCCCATCTTCATGGGCGTGCCGTCCTTGGAATGGATCATCCAGCCGCAAATCAGATTGCCGATCTTGTCGTCGACCAGTTCCTTGCCAGTCAGAACGGCAACGACGCCCGGCATTTCCAGCGCCGGTGCGGTGTCGATCGACACCACTTTGGCGTAGGCGTGGGGGCTGCGGACGAAGGCCGCGTAGGTCATGCCATGCAGGCGAATATCGTCGACGTACCGGCCCTTGCCGGTGATGAAGCGCTTGTCTTCCTTGCGCAGCGCGCGGGCGCCAATTCCCTCGATTCCCATAGTTCGCTCTCCCTGTCGGAGTGTTATCGCGCCGCTTCCATCGAATACGGCGACCTGATTTTCTTGAAATGAGCCGTTCGACTACTCGGCGGCCTGCGCCACCTTCATCCGTCCGGCGGCATCGAGCACCGATTTGACGATGTTATGGTAGCCGGTGCAGCGGCAGATGTTGCCTTCCAACTCCTGCCGCAGCGTTTCCTCGGTCAACCCGCTGCCGTGCCGGCGGACGATGTCGATCGAGGCCATGATCATGCCGGGCGTGCAGTAGCCGCACTGGAGCCCATGGTTGTCGCGGAATGCCGCCTGCATCGGATGCAGTTCGTCACCCTTGGCGATGCCTTCGATGGTCGTGATATTCGAGCCGTTGGCCTGCCCGACCAGCACGGTGCAGGATTTGACGGCCTTGCCGTCGATATGAACGGTGCATGCACCGCACTGGCTGGTATCGCAGCCGATATGCGTCCCGGTCAGCCCGAGATGGTCGCGCAGCAAGTGAACAAGAAGCGTCCGGTCTTCAACGTCGGCCGAAACAGGCTTGCCGTTGATCGTCATTTTGATCGCAGACACGTAGTCCTCCCAGGCAGTTTTTCATTGGTCTAATTCAAATAGAACCACGCCTGAGGAACTTTGTAACTGTAATTTTCGTCGCATGGCATTCCACGCAACGCCCTGATTGTCCTAAGATTTACGTCCGGCATTTTCCCGGCCGTGTCTTGGCACAGGAATTTGATGATCGGGATACCAGCGGAATCCCCCGGCCGAACCGGGAGCGTACCCGCCCCTCGCCGCCGGCCCCTCAAAAAACAAGGGCCCCGAAGGGCCCCTGCATCACACCGCGTCTTTTGCTGCCTTGACCGGCCGCGCCCTGACGATTTTCCGGGCCGGCTTTGCCTTGAACATCATCGGCTCGCCGGTGAAGGGGTTCGTGCCCTTGCGAGCCTTGGTTGCCGGCTTCTTGATCACGACGAACTTGGCGAAGCCCGGCAGCAAGAAAATGCCGTTCTTCTTGAGTTCCTTGTAACCGGTCGTGGCGAGCGCCTCGAGAACGCCCTTGACGTCCTTCTTGGCGAGATCGGCCTCGGTGGCGACTTTCTCGATCAATTGCGACTTGGTCATCTGGGTAGCCATTTGGAAATCCCTGTTGGTTGATTCGGCCTGAAGAACAATATT
>JBQCIZ010000581.1:0-5171 GCA_051953235.1 Nitrobacter sp.
GCCTGCCGGGGCAGGTTGAAGTCGTCGGTGTATTTGCCATGGCCGCGCACCAGCGTGTCGTCCTCCTTGCGGCGGACGGGCTGCCCGACTCCGAATTTTTGCAGTGCAATAGCGTTATCGAGCGAGGAGCGGGAGGTGTGATCTTGCATGGGGCAAATCCATCAAAAAGGCGGGTTTTTGGCCGGTTCCGCGAAACCCGTCTTCCCAGATAAAGCAGCCGGGCGCGGACGACAACGCATGATTGGGCATGCGGCGCGTGCGCGATGGTTGCGCTCGCGACCTGCGCTGCTAAACTTTCCGTGAGAAGGCATTCCTCGTAGGCTTTTCGGCCGCGGAAAGACAGTTTTGATGAGTGACGAGACGCGGCGGCGCGACGACCAGGGGTCTCGCGCTCGTTCGCAAGCATTGGCAGCCGCGATGACCGTGGCTGGCGCCGCCGAAGTCAGCCGCACGCCGGCCGGCGGAGGCATCTATGCCGCGCTCGATCTGGGCACCAACAATTGCCGTTTGCTGATTGCCTGTCCGACCGGCGACAGCTTTCGCGTGATCGATTCGTTTTCTCGGATCATCCGGCTGGGCGAGGGTATCTCGTCGACCGGCCGCATCAGCGAGGCGGCGATCGGGCGCGCGATTTCCGCGCTCAGCGTCTGCCGCGACAAGATGCGCGCGAAGAAGGCGGATCGGCTCCGGCTGATCGCGACGGAGGCGTGCCGGGCCGCATCGAATGCCGAGAACTTTCGCGGCCGCGTAGCCGCCGCCACCGGCATCGAACTCGAGGTGATCGACCGGCAGACGGAAGCGGCGCTCGCGGTGATCGGCTGTTCGCCGCTGGTCGATCCCAAGGGGCGCGGCGCGATCCTGTTCGACATCGGCGGCGGCTCGACCGAATTGGTCCGCATCGAATACGACCGCGGCGAACCGCGCATCAAGGCGTGGACCTCGATTCCGTTCGGTGTGGTGACGCTGGCTGAGCGTTTTGGCGGCCATGACGTGAGCGCGCAATCCTATGCGTCGATGGTGAGCGATGTCATGGTCCCGGTGGCGGCGTTCGCGGCGGCACACGGCGGCGATCTCACGGGAATGCATCTGCTCGGCACCTCGGGTACGGTGACCACACTGGCCGGTATCCACCTCGATCTCGCCCGCTACGATCGCCGCCGCGTCGACGGGATCTGGATGGACGACGCCGACATCACTCGGACCATCGCACGGCTGCGGGCGATGGATTATCAGAGCCGCGTCGCCCACGGCTGTATTGGGGTCGAGCGTGCCGACCTCGTGCTGGCGGGATGCGCCATTCTCGACGCCATCCGGCAGGCGTTTCCGATGCCGCGGTTGCGGGTGGCGGATCGCGGCCTGCGCGAGGGCATGCTGGTGGAAATGATGCGCGAGGATGGTGCCTTGCGCACCGATTGAGCGTGGTTGTCGACATTGCCGGGGCTTGACCCGGCAGTCCATCTGGATGACACGGCAATGTAATTTATTTGATGGATGCCGGATTAAATCCGGGCACAGCGGCTGATATGGCAAAAGACACCACCGGACGGCTGCGCGTGACCGTCAAGACAGGCGGCAAGCGAAAGCTGTCGTCAAAACTCTGGCTGGAACGGCAGCTCAACGATCCCTACGTCGCGCAGGCTAAACGCGACGGCTGGCGATCGCGTGCCGCCTACAAGCTGATCGAGATGGACGACAAGTACCGGTTCCTTAAACCCGGCCTGACGGTGGTCGATCTCGGCGCTGCGCCGGGCGGCTGGAGCCAGGTCGCGGCGAAGCGCGTCGGCTCCGAAGGCAAAGGCAGAGTGATCGCCATCGATCTTCTGGAGATGCCCGAGATCGTCGGCGTGACGTTCGCCCAGCTCGATTTTCTCGATGCCGATGCGCCGGACAAGCTGATCGCGATGATGAATGGGCGCGCGGATGTCGTACTGTCGGACATGGCCGCCAACACCACGGGCCATCGCAAGACCGACCAGCTCCGCATCGTCGGCCTCGTCGAAACCGCCGCGGCTTTTGCCGCCGATGTGCTGCGGCCGGGCGGCACCTTCATCGCAAAGGTGTTCCAGAGCGGTGCGGACGCGGACCTGCTGGCGCAGCTCAAGCGCGATTTTGCGACGGTGCGGCACGTCAAGCCATCTGCGAGCCGGCAGGATTCCTCCGAGCGCTACGTGCTGGCGACGGGCTTTCGCGGCGAGCCCGCGAGGAAGTCAACTCACGCCGCATAGGATACCCAGCCTCTGAGGCTGAGCCCGGCATAGAACAATCCCACGTTTGCAAATCCGGCTTCCCGCAGCATCGCTTCTTCTTCTTCCGGCGCGAGGATCGAGAGTCGCGTGGCGATGGCTTGCCGGGAGCTTTCCAGCCGCGCCGGGTCCGTGCCCTCAGGCGCGCCAAAGGCGACGTGACGTGCGATCCAGATGGACCGCTCCGGTTCGGTTTGCGGAAAGCTGATGTGGGCGATCACGAAGGGGGCGCCGGGCTTGAGACGGCGGTGGAGCTCTTTCAGTGTTGGTAACCGCTGTTCGCGCGGGATGAAGTGAAACGTCAGCAACGACGTGGCCGCATCGAAAGGTCCCGGTGGTGCATCACCGATGTAGCCTTCGTGGAAGCGCATACGCGCCGCGTGGCGGCCAACGGTCTGCTCCGCCAGTTGGAGCATCGAAGCCGACGGGTCTACCGCATCGAACGACCAGACCGGGTGCGAGTCGGCAAAAGCCTTGAGCTCCAGCCCGCCTCCCGCGCCAAGGACCAGCACGCGGCCGTTCGAGGGCACCCGTTCTGCGAGCAACATCGTTGTCATGCGGTGCAGATCGAAGAAGCCAGGCACTTGCCGAGGCGGGCCTTCAGTATACGTGTTCACCGACGGCCCGGAAAACGGGGACGACTCCATCTGCGCTCTCTCATGTGGTTGTGGTCGGAGATGAGCACTGAGCGCGGGATTTCAAGAGCCGCATCTAAACTCCATCCAGCACGATCACCGTCGGCGTCGCCGGCAGCGTGCCGACGGAAATCGTCAGCGTCCTGTCATTGCGCCGGTCGATGGCGAACTGGCCGCGCAATTGCCCAAGCAATTGCGCAAGCGGCGTGCCGAAGCGATGCATCGGCAACACCACCGACGACCGTAGTCGCCGCACGATCTCGGCCATGCCCGACAGCGACATCGTATAGGTGCCGTCGATCGGCACCATGACGATGTCGAGCCGGCCGATGGCGGCGATATGGCTGTCGGTCAGCGGATGGTGCAGATGGCCGAGGTGCCCGATGCAAAGCCCGGCCACCTCGAAGATGAAGATCGAATTCCCGTTCGGGATCATCTCGGCATCGGCGTCCCCTCGGTCGAACATGTAGCGGCGAATGTCGGTCGTCACGTTGCGGATGAATACGTCTCCGACGGTGAGGGCGTGTCTGGCCGCGGTGCCGTCGTCGTTCCAGCCGTGCAGTACGTGTTTGATGCGCGGGTCGGGATGCAGCGTATAGTGGGTCGAATGGGCGCGGTTCATGGTGACGACGTCGGGTACGCCGCCGGTGTCGTAGACGCCGCTGTAGTCGGTCGCGATGCGGATGCCGCCCGGCGTTTCGATCACATAGGTCGAATGACCGGCATAGGTGATGCGGACCTCATCGCTGGCCGCGACGTGCAGGTTCGCGTAGATGACATGCGGCAGCGATTGAGCGAGCGCGAGACACTGGCTGGCCTGCGGCATATCGGCTGCGCGGGCCGAAGCAAGCCCGGCGAAAATCCCGGCCACCATCGCAAGGCATCGCAGCGTACGCATCAGTGTGGTCAGCAGGTTACATCTGCTCGTCACGGAGCGACCCGTTCGTCACTCGAACTTGGCCGGCGCCGAGGCCGGCTTCGTCGCATCCAACAGAAACATCACCAGTTGATCCAGCTCGGTGGTGCCGCTGCTGGACACTTCCATCGGCATGTTCGGGCCGTGACCGATCATGGCTTGCCCGGCGTCCGCGTGGTTCGTCCCGTGCGGCGTTTTTTGGCTGAGCTGACCGGCAAGCACGTAGAAGGACTCCGAGCCGGGATGTGAATGCACCCGTGTTTTCGCGCCGGGCGGACCGCCGGCATGATTGATCCGCAGCAGATATTCCGGCGCTGCGAACACCGGTACCGGGCCGATCTCGGCGACTTTGGCGCCGCCGGGTGTCGCGCCGCCCTGCGGGCCAAGTGTGAACAGCCAGACCTTGCCCGAGATGGATGCAGCCAATGATGTCGGACTGGCGGCTGCGGCGCGCTGTGCATCGTCGAGCGACGGGAAATTCTCGACCCGCCAATAAAGCGGCCCCTGTGGCAGCTCATGGAGTTTTTTCTCCACGACCGGGCTGACGACGAATTTTCCCTGCTCGGCTGCCGCCGCTGACGGCAGCCCCATCGAAAGCAGCGAAACAAGACTAACGATGAAATACCATATGTCTGATCTTCGCGGGCTCATCGTGTCACTCCTCGATTGCTTTCACAGCATTGAGTCACAAAGCGGAGCGTAACGGCAGACCGGAGAACGATAGCACAGCCCCCGAGGAGAGTCCGGACAACTTCGTTTCAGGTTGTTGCCTGACGTGCCCGAGACTGATCATTGAGGCTTGTATTACCTCGACAATAAACATCGGCGACCGGGACCCGGCGGCCTTTTGTCGATCGTCAGGAGTTCACGCTAGCTCAGGCGCTGGTCGCGCGCGGTAACGGTCTCGCGGGCGGCTTCTTCCTCGGCCTCGGTCTCACGGGTCGGATCCGAGATCACCACCATCCGCCGTCCCGACACCTGATGACCGGCATCCTCCGGCATCCGGAAGAAATACCAGGACGATAGCGCGGCGAGAACCGACACAACGAGAAAGCCCGGACCGAAATCTTGGGCGGTCAGCTCCGTGCTGTGATGGAACCACATCGCGGACTCCACGGAGAAAGCGCCGACCGCGACGCCTGCCGAAACCGCAAGCTGCTGGTTGACGCTGGCCATGGTGGTGGCGCGGCTCATCTGCTCCGGC
Organism: Nitrobacter sp.; assembly: GCA_051953235.1. GTDB lineage: Bacteria > Pseudomonadota > Alphaproteobacteria > Rhizobiales > Xanthobacteraceae > Nitrobacter. Next base: position 4,999 of record JBQCIZ010000581.1, read on the forward strand.
TCGACGTCGGCGTACGCCAGCGTGTTGATCGCCGTGAACTGCAGCGAACGGAAGAAGCCGCCGACCACCAGGATGATCATGATCAGGAGCAGCGGCGTCGCGATCGTGAACAGGGCGCACGCCGCGAGGAAGACCGAGCTGACGATCGCGTTGACGACCATGATGTTGCGGAA
>JBQCIZ010000582.1:0-3488 GCA_051953235.1 Nitrobacter sp.
GCGCATCGAACAGCGGGTCGACGAGCACATGGCGGCCAAGGTCGCGCAGTGGGGTCCCGACGTGATGCGTTACGTCGAGAAGACCATCCTGCTGCAGACCCTCGATCATCTCTGGCGCGAGCATCTGGTGATGCTCGACCATCTGCGTCAGGTGATCGGCCTGCGCGGCTACGGCCAGCGCGATCCGCTGCAGGAATACAAGTCTGAAGCCTTCAGTCTGTTCGAGGCGCTGATCGCGCACCTGCGCGAGGCCGTGACGGCGCAGCTGATGCGCGTCGAGATCGTGCCGCCCGAGGAGGAGCAGCCGGTGCTGCCCGCGATGGAAGCGCATCATTTCGATCCCAATACCGGCGAGGACGCCATGGCGTACGCGCAGGGCGCCCACGGCAACTATGCCCAGGCCTCGCTGGCGCCGGCGGCGAATGCCGATGCTGCGAGCCGCGATCCGAACAATCCGGCGAGCTGGGGCAAGATCGGCCGCAACGAGGATTGTCCCTGCGGCTCGGGCAAGAAGTACAAGCACTGCCACGGCCGCTACGCTTGACAGGCGAGGCCGGGACTGAACCCGCGCCGGGCCGGCTAAAGCCAAGGCGACGCGTGGACGGTCGTGCGTATGATCGCGTGCCGGGACAAAGCCGACGTTTGATCGTCGACGGATGCCGTCATCCGGTGTTCTTGTCCGGCTTGTCTTTCATCTTTCGAAGATGATCCACCAACATCCTGACGCGCTCCGGAGTGGCTGCGCTGGTATCCCGCTTCGGCGGTTCTGCGAGCGCATCGGCGATCGTATAGCGGCCGTTGTCCCGCTCTGCGATCCTGCTGCGATGGAACGCCGCGATGGCATCGTAGGGATCGTCGGCCCGGTCCGCGATCAAAGTATCCGCGAGCGTTTCCGCGCCGCTCCAGTCCGATGCCCGCCGCAGCACATCGAGCAGCACCAGCCGGGTATCCAGCGATGCGGATTTCCCTGCGACATGGGTGGCAGCCCTGAGGCGCAACGCGGTCGCGTCGGATGATCTGCCGCTATCGTCTGCGACCCAGGCCGCCGCGAGCGTGTGCGTGAACGCGGATTCCGTGTCGCCGCCGTGCGCGTCGAGCGCCGCGCGGACCAGAAAGCGGCGCGTGATCGGGTCCGGGGACGGATCGGCGCACAACGCCTGAAACGTGGGCGTGCCGACGAAGTCGCGCGCCGCTGCATCGTCCTTTCCGATGTCGGTGGCGACATAGCCGCAGAAGCGACACTCCTGTAGCCAGCTCGCCATGGTCGAGCGCATCATCTCCGGCGGTCGCTGATCGAGGTCGCGCGAGCCGAACGAATTGCTGCTCATGAGCACGGATTGCTTGGAGGCCTTGCTACAGCAATGGCATCGCGGCTTGCGCGTATCATAGGTGGTCATCGGGATCGTCCTGCGGCCTCGACGTCACGCCGGCGTTCGGGCGCGCGGCGCGGCCGCTTCATTGCTTGTGCTTCTTCATGCAAAGCTGCTTGTCGGCCGCCTTGTGCTGAAAGCCGTACTGGATACAGGCCTTGTCTTCCTCCGGCGTGTATTTGGAAATCTGCAGATAGATGCGGGAGGGCTTGCCTTCGCCGTTGTAGAGGTCGCCGTGGACCTGAACGGCGTCGTCCGCGACGAACTCGTGACGATAGAAGTTGCCGTTTTCCGCCGTCTTACCGTAGCAGCCGCGGATCAGATTGAGCAGGCGGTCGGTGCGCTGCTCCAACTCACGCAAGGTGGTTTTCTTGTACTGCCAGTCGCACGCGAATCTCGGAGGAATGCGTGCGGTCATATCGTCCGCAGTGCCGATCTCGATGGCGCATTGCGCCGGCGCCGACAGAAAGTCCTGCGAGAGAGACACGGGTGTCACGTATTCGTCGATCGCGGCCATGTCGCTGATCTTGATGCCCTTGCTGCCCAACGTGCCCGGCTCGATGAACCACTGCTCCTTCTTTTTTCCGGTGATCTTTGCAAACAAAGTCGGCGCTTCGGCGGTGACCGAGTGGATGCGGGCACAGAACTGCTCGTTCTTCTGGCTGGTGTCTGCGGTCTTGACCGCGGGTGCCGACTTTTCCTCCTTTGCGAGCTTGTCGGCCTGAATTTCCTTTAGTTGCCGCACGGCCTGCGCCAGATAGTCCAGATCGGCCTTGGCACAGGCCTTGGCCTTGCGCGCTTCGCCTTCCTGAACCCAGCCGACATACATCTTGTCGACAGGCCTCTTCTGGCACCCGGCCGCGATCAGCTTGACCTGCTCGGTGTAGTAGGCCTGCTGGTCCTTCAGCGCGTTGTCGGCATCAATACAGCGCATCGCGTCGTCCTGCTGTTTGGTCAGCCGGTTGTACTCGTCGCGATCAATCTCGCGCCGGTCGTACTTTTCTCTGATGGGTTTCATGGTCGCGTATTTCAGGTCCTCGATCGCCGCCCGCTCCCTGGCGACGCCATTGCGGGTCGCCTTCTGCTCGGCATCGAGCCGGTGCTGGACACTGAAATCAGGCGGACAGCTTTTGGCGGCCCAGGAGGCGGCCGGGCAAAGGCTGAAAGTGGCCGCAATCCACACGCCGGCCAGGGAAAGGTATTTGCGCATCTGGCGCCCTCGATATGAAAAAAAATCGTCAGATAATCTGCGCATGTTGATCCGGAACGCGGGCCTTCGTCAATGAGGACAGGATGGCGAAGCTGTGTGGCCGGCAGCCGCCTCAAAAATATCCGGAAGACGGATGCCGTGCGACTGGCGCGGCGCCGCCGTTGCGTTCAGACTGGCCTGATACTGATTTTGTTTTTCGGCATGCGCCGGACAAGGATTTGAGCATCATGATTTTTACCCACGTGCTGTCGCGCGCTGCCATTGCGCTGACCGTTGTCGTGTCCGGCCTTGCCGCAACCGCGCCGGCTTGTGCCGACGTCACCGATCTCGACCGCAAGATCTGTGCCGACCGCAACGAGGATGCGGACAAGAAGATCGCGGCCTGCACGGTGGTGCTGGGCTATCCCTCGGAGCGGGCGCTGCATGCGAACGCCTATCACCAGCGCGGCCTTGCGTTCTACAGGAAGCAGAAGCTCGATTTTGCCATTGCCGACTACACCGAGGCGATCAAGCTCGATCCGAAATTCGTCTTCGCCTATGGCGCGCGGGCGCTGGCCTATAACCAGAAGGGCGATACCGAACATGCCTTGCAGGATGCCGATGAGGGGCTTCGGCTGGCTCCACAGTTCTTCGAGATGCGCATGCTGCGCGGCCTGTCTCATCGAAACGCGAAGGCCTGGGACCTTGCGATCGCCGACTACAGCGAAGCGATCAAGCTGAAGCCCAACATGTCTTCGGGGTATCTCGCGCGGGGCGACATCTATCGCGACAAGGGCGATGTCGCGGCTGCGCTGGCGGACTACGACACGGCGTTCAAGCTCAGCCCGGGCACTGTCGATCCCTATCGTCACCGTGCCTTGTTGTTCTTCCAGCGGAACGAGGTCGACAAGGCGATCGCCGATTTCGAT
>JBQCIZ010000583.1:0-4455 GCA_051953235.1 Nitrobacter sp.
GCTGGTCGCCGTCCGCGAAAAAGATTATGCAGCCGCCGTCATTGGCGTGAACAGCTTCTATTTCAAGATGGTCGCATTCGCGACCTCCTCGTTCATCGGCGGCATCACCGGCGCTATCCTGATCGGAACCTTCTATCACGCCGTCACGCCCGAACAGTTCTCGGTGGACGTATCGATCCAGGCACTTGCGATGGTGATCGTCGGCGGACTCGGCAGTATCATCGGAAGCTACTTCGGAGCCGCCTTCATCCTGCTAATGCCCGGCGCGATGAACAGCCTCATCTCATGGCTCGCCAACCTGCTCGGCCTGTCTCTCGGCCTGGAGACGCTGGCCCATCTGCCCCAGGCCTTGTACGGGGCGCTCATTATTGTCTTCCTTCTGGTCGAGCCGCTCGGGCTCGGCAAGATCTACAACAATATCCGCGACTACCTTCTGGTCTGGCCTTTCGGCTATGTGAAGAAATAGAGGGCCCGCATACGATGAGCGAACCAATCGCCGCCAGTGTGTTGACGCTCAATAACGTCGAGGTCGTGTACGACCACGTTTCGCTTGCGATCAAGGGCGTATCGCTCGACGTGCCCGAGAGAGGCATGGTGGCTCTGCTCGGCGCCAACGGCGCCGGCAAGAGCACGACGCTCAAATCGATCAGTGGACTGCTCGCAGCCGAGCGCGGCGAGGTGCGGCGCGGCGATGTCCGGTTTCGCGGTCAGGCCATTGGCGCACTGATGCCGCAAGACCGCGTCCGGCTCGGAATCGCACACGTCCTCGAGGGGCGGCGTGTATTCGAGCATCTGACCCCGCCGGAGAATCTCGTCGCCGCCTCGGTCCTGCACAGCCGGCAGGACATGAGCCGCAACATGGAGATGGTCTACAGCTACTTTCCGCGCCTCCATGAGCGCCGCGCGACGCCCGCCGGCTACCTGTCCGGCGGCGAGCAGCAGATGCTGGCGATCGGCCGCGCGCTCATGACCCAACCGAAACTGCTAATGCTTGACGAGCCGAGCCTTGGCCTCGCGCCGTTCCTCGTCGCCGAGATCTTCCAGATCCTCAGCCAGATCAATCGCGAGGAAGGGCTGTCGATTCTGCTGGTGGAGCAGAATGCCATCGCTGCACTCGAGATCGTTTCGCATGGTTATCTGATCGAGAGCGGCCGCATCGTCATGCATGATACCGCCGATGCCCTGAAGAAAAACCCCGACATCCAAGAATTTTATCTGGGCGGCGCCGAGAATAAGAATTTCCGCGACATCAAGCACTATCGCCGCCGAAAGCGGTGGCTGACGTAAGGTAGCCGGACTTCCGAAAGTTCGTGTCGTTTTCTTGAGACTACATAATGGGAGGAAAACAATGAGAAGAGTGCTTTGTAGCTTGGCGGCGATGGCTTTTGCCGTAGCCGGAACATTCCCTGCAGCGGCTGCGGACCCGGTCAAGTTCGCACTGTGTTACGATCTCAGCAAAGCCTATACGTTCGTGACGCCGCAGATTGCTCAGGCTGCTAAAGACTATGCCGCGCTTCTGAATGCCAAGGGCGGCCTCGAAGGGCACCCCATCGACGTGATCGTTCAGGATCACGGCAACGAGCCACAGCGTGGCATCGAGTGCTACGAAAAGCTGAAGCGCGAGGGCGTCATGGTGTTCGACATGCTGTCTACACCGGTCTCGCGCGCGGTACTCCCGCGCATCATGAAGGACGGCAACATCCTGCTCCAGTCACTGGTCGGACGCGGCGACGCGATCGACGGCGATGTGTTCAAATGGGTGTTCCCGATCGGCCCGACCTATTGGGGCCAGGCCGCCAACGACATCGAATACATCAAGCAGAAGTCGGGCGGGAAGCTGAAGGGCGTCAAGGTTGCGTTCCTCTATATCGATTACCCCTTCGGACAGGAGCCGATCGGAATCCTGAAGACGCTGGCGCAAAAGGAAGGTTTCGACCTGCAACTCTTCCCCTACCCGCTGCCCGGCAACGATCAGACATCGGCATGGACCCAGATCCGGCGCTACAATCCGGACTGGATCATCAGCTGGAGTTTGTCGAAGATGCATATCATCGCAGCTCGCGAGATGAAGCGTAACGGCATTCCGATCGACAAATACATCTCGGTGAACTGGCTCAACGAGGTCGATATCCAGAACATGGGAGCCGCCGAAACCAAAGGCCTGAAGCGCGGCACCAACGTGGCCGGCGGGTCCAATCATCCTGTTATCCAGGAGATCATCAAGGAACTCTACGACAAGGGCAAAGGCAACGGCGATCGCAAGAATCTCGATGACGTCTATTACAACACCGGCCTCGCGATCTACTCCATCGCTTTCGAAGGCGCCCGTCTCGCCATCAAGAAGGATGGCTGGCCGTTGACGCCACAGAAGATCAAGGACGGCTTCGAGAGTCTCAAGAACTACGACGCCAACGGCCTGATGGCGCCCGTCACGGTGACCGCACACGATCACGGCGGCGGCGGCAAGACCCGCATCGAGATGTGGGACGGCGCCAAGTGGGTTCCGCAGACCGACTGGATCTCAGGCTTCTCCGATGAAGTCTGGAAGGTCGTAAAAGAAGAATCGGCCAAATACGCCAAGGAAGAGACGCAGAAATAGTCTCGACAAACGTCAGGCGCGGCAATGACCGTTCATTGCCCGCGCCTGACAGCGCATAACCTTAAGCGCGCGTCGGCTATTCAGCCGCCGTCCGGATCTCGATCCGCTCCGCACGCGCTGCGCAGAACTTGAACTCCGGAATCTTGCCGAACGGGTCGAGCGCCGGATTGGTCAACAGGTTCGCAGCCGCTTCCGCGTAACAGAACGGCATGAAAACCATATTCTCAGGCACGTCGCGGTCGGCGCGAACCTTCACCTCGACCGCTCCTCGACGTGTCTCAAGGCGGATGAAATCGCCGGGGCTGAGGCCTTTTTTCCGCATATCCCTTGGCGTCATGAACGCGACCGCCTCCGGTTCGATCTGGTCGAGCATCTGCGCGCGACGCGTCATCGAGCCGGTGTGCCAGTGCTCCAGAATGCGACCCGTTGAAAGCACCATCGGGTATTCATCGTCAGGCAATTCATCCGGCGGGATCACCTTTGCCGGCACGATCTTGCCGCGACCGCTTTCGGTCGGGAATCCTGTGGTGAAGATGATCTCGTTGCCGGGCTTGTCCGGATCGTCGACCGGATAAGTCACCGCGCCTTCGCGAACCAGCCGGTCCCACGTGATGTTCTTCAGGGACGGCATGAGCTGGGCCATCTCGGTGAACACCTCGCCCGGCCCCGAATAATTCCAGGGGAGCCCCATCCGCTTGCCGATCTCCTGGATGATCCAGAGATCCTGCCGCGCATCGCCGGGCGGCTTGATCACTTCACGCGCCAGTTGCACGCGACGGTCGGTGTTCGTGAACGAACCGGATTTCTCCGCGAACGCCGAAGCCGGCAAAATGACGTCGGCGTGAAAGGCGGTCTCAGTGACGAAAAGGTCCTGCACGACCAGATGATCCAGCTTGGCCAATGCATCTCGCGCATGTTGCAGGTCAGGGTCCGACATCGCAGGATTTTCACCCTCGACATACATGCCGTTGATTTCACCGGCATGGATCGCATTCATGATCTCGACGACGGTCAGGCCGCGCACCGGATCGAGTTCCTGACCCCAGAGCTTCTCGAAAGCGCCGCGCATGTCGTCGCGTCCGACTGGCTGATAGTCCGGCAAAAACATCGGGATCAGGCCGGCGTCGGAAGCGCCCTGCACGTTGTTCTGCCCGCGCAGCGGGTGCAGGCCAGTGCCGGGGCGTCCGACCTGGCCGGTGATCAGCGCCAGCGCGATCAGGCAGCGCGCATTGTCGGTGCCGTGCACGTGCTGGCTGATGCCCATGCCCCAGAAGATGATCGACGATTTGGCCTGCGCGTAGGTACGCGCGACTTCCCGCAAGGTCTCTGCGGGAATGCCGCAAATCGGCGCCATCTTCTCCGGCGTAAACTCGACAATCTTCGCCTTCAGCTCATCGTAGCCTTCGGTGTAGCCGGCGATGTATTGATCGTCGGTCAGCCCTTCCGTGATGATGGTGTTGATCATCGCGTTCAGCATCGCGACGTCACTCCCCGGCTTGAACGCCAGATGTTTGGTCGCATGCCGAGACAGGGTCTGCCGCCGCGGATCCATTACATAGAGTTTCGCGCCGCGTTTGGTCGCGTTCTTGATGAAGGTTGCGGCGACCGGGTGGTTGACCGTTGGATTCGCGCCGATCACCCAGATCACTTCCGCGTCTGCCGCAGCCGAGAACGGAGCGGACACGGCGCCCGAGCTCAGCCCTTCGAACAGCGCGGCGACCGATGATGCGTGACACAACCGCGTGCAATGATCGACATTGTTCGAGCCGAAACCGGTCCGCACCAGTTTCTGGAACAGATAGGCCTCTTCATTCGAGCCCTTGGCCGAACCGAATCCGGCGAGCGCTTTCGATCCC
>JBQCIZ010000584.1:0-3108 GCA_051953235.1 Nitrobacter sp.
AGTGCGTAGTTATTGAAGAACGCGCCACCGCCCTCGTACTGCCAGGCGCCCGTGACGGCGGGAATGCAGAGGGCTGCATGCATCTGCGCTGCGCCGTTTCGGCTGCGGGTGAAGCCATAGCCCATACGAAAGAATGTGCGCTTGGTCTGGCCCACGGCGCGAGCGAATGCCTCGATCTCTTCAACCGGTACGCCGCAGATCGCTGAGGCCCACTCCGGCGTGCGCGTCGCCAGATGTGCTTCCAGCTCACCGGGACAATCGGTGTATGTGTCCATGTAAGCGCGATCGGCAAGGCCCTCACAAAATAGCACGTGCATGACGCCGCAGGCGAACGCGCCGTCTGTGCCGGGCCGCAGGATAATCTTGATATCCGCCTGCTTCATCGTCTCGTTGTTGTAGACATCCACGGCCGCGATCTTCGCACCGCGCTCCTTGCGGGCGCGGGAGGCGTGGGTCATCACATTGACCTGCGTGGACACCGGATTGGTGCCCCAGATCACGATGAGATCAGAGACGCCCATCTCGCGCGGATCGACGCCCGCGATCTTTCCGGTACCGGCAACAAAGCCGACGCGCGCGACGTTGGCGCAGATCGTGCTGTAGAAGCGCGAATACTTCTTCACGTGGGCAAGACGATTGATGCCGTCGCGCTGCACGATACCCATGGTGCCGGCGTAATAATAAGGCCAGACCGACTCCGCGCCGAAATCGCGCTCGGCTTCATCGAACTTCGCCGCAATCTCGTCGAGCGCCTCGTCCCACGAGATGCGCTTGAATTGTCCCGAGCCTTTCGGGCCGGTGCGGCGAAGCGGATGCGTCACACGATCGGGATGATGAATCCGCTCGGCATAGCGCGCCACCTTGGCGCAAACGACGCCGGCGGTGTAGGTCTGGATCTTCGACCCGCGAACGCGACCAATCGTCGAGCCGTCGATCACCTCGATATCCAGCGCACAGGCGGACGGACAATCGTGCGGACACGTCGAATGGCGGATATCGATCCTGGCGCGCTGGTTCATAAGTCGAGGAATATCACCAAAAAACAGGGCTGAGAACGGGAGATTGCGGCCTCACGGGAGCAATGCAGCGCTTCCTTGAAGTTAGCGCCCGTTGGCTTTCCGCCATGCCGCGAAATCCGCCAGCGTCTGCTCGTCCGTGGCCGGATACAGCCCCAGGATAGAACGACCATTGTTGACCTGTTCCGTGACGAAATCCTCGAAAGCGGTCATTTCCGTCGCCTCGTCGGCGATTTCGTCGGCCAGATGGGCGGGGATGACGATGACACCGTCCTCATCGCCAAGGATGACATCGCCGGGGAACACCGGCGCATCGCCGCAGCCGATCGGACCATTGATCTCGATGGCCTGATGCAGGGTCAGATTGGTCGGCGCGCTCGGACGATGGTGGTAGGCAGGAAAGCCGAGTTTTGCGATTTCCGCTGAATCCCTGAACCCGCCATCGGTCACCACCCCGGCAACACCTCGCTTCATCAGCCGCGTGACAAGAATGGAGCCAGCCGACGCAGCGCGAGCATCCTTGCGGCTGTCCATCACCAGCACGGCGCCCGGCGGGCAATCCTCGACCGCCTTGCGTTGCGGATGGCTGCGATCACGAAAGACGGAGACCGGATTGAGGTCCTCTCGCGCCGGCATGTAGCGCAATGTGAAGGCTTCGCCCACCAATGTCGGCTGATCGGGACCGAGCGGATGCACGTCCTGGATGGACTGAATGCGGAAGCCGCGCTTGTAGAGCGCGGTCGCAACCGTGGCCGTGCTCACAGCCCTGAGTTTGGTGCGCGTTGCATCGCTGAGCGCCATGGGACCTCCGCTGCTAGTTGGTCAATAAATCGCGGGCTCGCTCACCGGACCGCCGAATCCGGTTTCGAGAAAATCAAAATCGCAGCCCTCGTTCGCCTGACGGATGTGGCGGGTGAACATCCAGCCGTAACCCCGCTCATAGCGCGGCTCCGGCGCTTTCCACGCGGCACGCCGCTTAGCGAGCTCCGCCTCTGATACATCGAGGTTGATGGTCCGCGCCGCCACATCGAGTGTGATCATGTCGCCAGTCTTCACCAGAGCCAGCGGACCGCCGATATAGGACTCCGGTGACACATGCAGGATACATGCGCCATAGCTCGTTCCGCTCATGCGGGCATCCGACAGCCGCACCATGTCGCGCACGCCCTGCTTAACCAGTTTGGTCGGGATCGGCAGCATGCCCCATTCCGGCATGCCCGGTCCGCCCTGCGGACCGGCATTGCGCAGGATCAGCACATGATCGGCGGTCACGTCGAGATCGGGATCGTCGATGGCCTTCTTCATCGACGGATAGTCGTCGAACACCAGCGCCGGCCCGGTGTGCTTCAGGAAACGCGGATCGCAGGCGCTCGGCTTGATGACGCAGCCGTCGGGCGCGAGGTTGCCTTTCAGCACGGCCAGCGCGCCCTCGGCGTAGATCGGATTGTCCACCGTGCGGATCACGTCATCGTTGTAGACCTCGGCACGCGCGATGTTCTCGCCGAGAGTCTTGCCCGTGACCGTCATGACGTCGAGATGCAGATGCCCCCTAATCCGCATCATCAGGCCCGGCAATCCGCCCGCATAGAAGAAATCCTCCATTAGATAGGTGTCGCCGCTCGGCCGCACGTTGGCGATAACCGGCACCTTGCGGCTCGCCTTCTCGAAATCATCGAGCCCGATGTCCTGTCCGGCCCGGCGCGCCTGCGCAATCAGATGAATGATCGCGTTGGTCGAGCAGCCCATCGCCATCGCCACGGTAATGGCATTCTCGAACGCTTTCCGGGTCTGGATTTTCTGCGGCGTCAGATCGTCCCAGACCATCTCGACGATGCGGCGGCCGCATTCCGAACTCATCCGGATATGGTTGGCATCCGCAGCAGGAATCGATGACGCGCCTGGCAGCGACATGCCAATGGATTCCGCGATCGCCGTCATGGTCGATGCCGTCCCCATGGTCATGCAGGTGCCATAGCTGCGCGCGATGCCGGCCTCGACGTCCACCCAGTCCTTGTCGGAAATCTTCCCCGCGCGGCGCTCATCCCAGTATTTCCAGGCATCGGAGCCAGATCCGAGCGTCTTACCCTTCCAG
>JBQCIZ010000585.1:0-2977 GCA_051953235.1 Nitrobacter sp.
TTGGGAGAGGGTTGGGGTGAGGGGGTAAGGCTTATCGACTGCGTCGATGAACCCCCTCACCCGGCGCAAAAACGCGCCGACCTCTCCCCGGTGGGGAGAGGTGAAGAAAGTCACGTTTCCGCATTCCTTGTTCATATCGCGGGCCCAGCGTCAGAAGGACAGCGCCGAGACGACGCGGACCTTTTGCGAGGGATCGAGTTTCTGCACGCCGAGCACGACGACCTTTGCGCCCTCCTCGACCCCGCCTGATATGACCACGTCGTTGCTCTCGTAGGATTTGACGGTGACCGGCTTTAGCGCGATGTCGCCCTTGTCATCGACCACATAGAGCGACGATGGCCCGCCCTGGCTAAACAGCGCCGACAGCGGCACCCGCGCTACGCGCGAGGTGGCGGCGTCGGCGAGCGTCAGCGTCGCCGTCATGCCAAGCGAGACCTTGTCGTCCGCATCCGGCAGCGAGAATTTTGCGAGATAGGTGCGCGTCGCCGGATCGGCGGTCGGCGCGATCTCGCGCAGTTTGGCGGTGTAGGTCTTGCCGGGCTCCGACCACAGCGACACGCGCGCGGTGCCGGTCTTGGCGCGGCCGACCAGCGTTTCCGGAATCGCGACCACGGCTTCCTTCTCGCCGAGGCGCGCGACGCGGATCGCCGGCTGGCCGGAAGCCACCACCTGCCCGGTATCGACCAGCGTCGCGGTGACGACACCATGGGTGTCGGACGTGAGCGTCGCGTAGGAGAGAGAGTTCTGCGTCAGTTCGACCGAGCGCTGCGCGCGGTTCAGACGTGCCCTCGCCTCGTCGGCGGCCGCCTTGGCCTGATCGAGCTGGGCGTCGGTGCTCCAGCCCTTTGCGCGCAATTCCGTCGCGCGCGTCTCGGCCGCGGCGGCCTGCGCCAGCACGCCCTTGGACGCGCTCAATTCGGCTTGCGCCTGTTCGGCCTGCAGTTTGAGGTCGACCGGATCGAGCGTGGCAAGCGCCTGCCCGACCTCGACGACCTGACCCACCTCGACCAAACGCTTCGCGACCTTGCCGGACACGCGGAAGCCCATATCGGTCTCGATCCGCGGCTTGACGGTGCCGACGAAACTGCGGTCCGGCGTCTCCGCCTCATAGTGCACGGTGGCTGTCATAACCGGCCGACCCGGCTCGGCTTTTTGGGCAACGGTCTCGTTGCACCCGCCCAGCGCCAGCGCCGCGACAGCCACGGCAGGGAAGGCCAACATCTTGGAATAACGGGAGAAAACTGAAGGAAGCAGCATCGGAAACGTCCTCTGAGACCCGACCTGTTTAGACTGTGGATTATTGAATGACGATTGTCAATATTCGTCATAGATCATGAAATCGTGAGGCGATGGGAAGTTGGTCTGTCAAAAAAGCAACCGAGAAAATAGGAGACCAGTTGTTGTCGGGCTCGTCATGGCCGGATTTATTCCGGCCACCCGCGTCTTCCTTTGCCGCGGCGCTGCCGAGGCGTGGATGGCCGGGACGAGCCCGGCCATGACGGGAATTCCTCCCAGTCAACCCCCAGCATTCGGAGATTACTCAGCCGCGCCGGCGCACAAGCAGTGTGAATTCGGGCAATCCATAACCGGAGATGGGTTCGACCTCGCAGCCGAGGCGATCGCGACAAAATCCGATCCACCGCTCGGGCTCAGTCCGGTAAAGATTCTCCCCCGCCGCAGCGTCCGCCAGCGGCGACATGAAATTCACGCTGAAGCCGATCCGGCTGCTCGCATGCAGGTCGGACAGGATCGACTCGACGTAAGCTTCCCAGCCTGCGACGGGCCAGCCGAGCCTGACATTGAAGACGCCGCTCGCAACCGAATAGTCGGCCGCGTGTCCGCACAGCGAACCGACGGCAAACTCGGCGCGCGGCGTCCGCTCCCAGCGATGGTAAGCGGCGTCGATCATGTCAGACGCAATGTCGATGCCGCGATAGGTGACTTCCGCCAGAGCATGACGATCGGCGAGATACGCCAGCAGCGCGCCATAACCGCAGCCGAAATCATTGAGGCTGAACGGCCTATCGAAATCGCAGAACTTCATAAGCTGCGCGAAACGCAGGAACTGCGACGCGGTGCTGGACCAGTCAACACCGCGCGGCGCAGCTCCGTGTCGCTTCAGCTTGTCCGAATAGTAATTGCCGACCGTCTCGTGCAGGCGATGCATCGCATCCAAGAAACTATCCCGCCGCGAGCGCGATCGGCGCCGAGATCATGATGTACTTCGTCGCTGAAAATACCAGCGCGTTACCGCGTGACACCGTCAGCTCAGGCTGTTCCGTTTCCGGATGCCACACAAAAAAAACAGGCATTGGCCTGTTCGATTCGAGGTTTTCCTTCAGCACCGTCACCACACGATCGTGGGCGTTCATCCCTTTCTCGTCGGACGGGACGCGTTTCAAATGACCGAGATACCTGAACCAGCCTCTCCGTTGCGACGAATCCCGCGGCGCGATGTTGAGCAAGGAGGAGACTTGCGCAAGCGAATGACGGTGGGAAAAAATATCGAACTCTTTCTGGATAGCGATCATCTCCTCGAGGGGATGTCCGGGGGCGAAACGATTGTTTAATTCGGTCTGCACATCAGGAACGGCAATATCGGCGACAAAGGCTCCCATAACACGTGCTCCTTATTGAAAGAGCGCATGCTAGCGCAGTTGCCCGTTCGCAAATAGGAAGCAGCCCTGCCCCAATTTAGTGCAAATTGTTGCTGAAGCTCCCGCCCGTTAGCCGGGTTGTAGCACGCGCCGTTGTCCACCCGCAGACGTATTGGATGGCAGTTGGCTTCGTTCCAGCTTTTGGGGCACTATCGACGATTATAAATTACGATTTTCATATTATTGTTGAAGGCCATGCACTGCGACACGTGCCAGCAAGAGGCCGCCAACGATGCAAGGTTCTGCATCAAATGCGGCTCCATGCTCGCGCGGGTCTGCGGGACATGCGGACATCGTAGTCTGCCCGGCGTGACGCAATG
>JBQCIZ010000586.1:0-3056 GCA_051953235.1 Nitrobacter sp.
GCGTTCGATGGCGGTGATGACGGCATCGATCTGGTGCGACGGATCATCGATGGTGCATGCGATCACCTGACGTCCGGAGGCGGATTATTGTGCGAGGTCGGCCGTTGCAGGCCGGCGCTGGAAAAAGCCTATCCGCGCGCCAATTTCCTATGGCTCGACACCGAAGAATCGGAAGGCGAGGTGTTCTGGATCGAGGCGACCGATCTCGCTAGGTGAGAGCTTCGATTATGCCGCTGCCTTTTCGTCCTTTGCGCGCACCTCGGCGGCATAGTCGTTCATCAACAGTGCGCTGATCTTGCCCGGCACGAAGCGCCAGTGCGCGATTTCCGAGACCGGCGTGACCTCCGCGGCGCTGCCCGTCAGGAAGCATTCGTCGAACGCTGGCAGTTCATCCGGCATGATGCGGCGCTCGATCACCTCGAGGCCGCGCCGTCCGGCGAGTTCGATCACGGTGGCGCGGGTGATGCCGGCAAGGAAGCAGTCCGCGATCGGCGTGTGAATTCTGCCGTCCTTGACAAAGAAGATGTTGGCACCGGTGCATTCGGCGACGCGGCCTTCCCAGTCCAGCATCATGGCGTCGGCGTAGCCTTCGCGTTCCGCCTTGTGCTTGGAAATGGTGCAGATCATGTAGAGCCCTGACGCCTTTGCCAGCGCCGGAATGGTGCGCGGATCGGGCCGGCGATAGTCGGCCAGCGCGAGGCGGATTCCCTTCAGCTTTTCCTCCGGATCGAAATAGCTGGGCCATGTCCATGCAGCGACAGCCAGATGGATGGCATTGTTGGGTGCCGACACGCCCATCATTTCCGAGCCGCGCCAGGCGATCGGACGCACATAGGCGTCGGTCAGGCCGTTAGTGTCGATGACGAGCTGCTTGGCGACGTCGATCTCGGCCACGGAATAGGGAATGTCGAAGTCGAGGATACGCGCCGAATTCTTCAGCCGGGCGGCGTGCGCGGTGCTCCTGAAGATTTGGCCGCCATAGGCGCGTTCGCCTTCGAACACGGCGCTCGCATAGTGCAGCCCATGGGTCATCACGTGGACGCTGGCCTCGGACCACGGCACCAGCCTGCCGTCGTACCAGATCACGCCGTCTGTCTTGTCGAACGAAACTCCCATGGTCCTCTCCGGATTGATGATGACAGGTCGCGCCCGTGGGCGCGCGTCGTCGTGCGGCGCAAATGCGCCGTGCTCAGACGAAAAACTTGCGTGTCTATGGATGCGGCGGAACGGGTCCGCCGCGGATCACAGGACCTTGCGGATCCAGTTGTGCGGGTCGGGCGCGCGGCCGTACTGGATGTCGACCAGCTTCTTGCGCAGTCCCATCGCCACCGGGCCGGCTGCGCCGCCATTGATAATAAAATCTCCGCTGGCGGAGCACACCTTGCCGATCGGCGAGATGACTGCAGCCGTGCCGCAGGCGAAGGCTTCCTTCAGCTTGCCGCTGGCCGCATCGGCGCGCCACTGGTCGATCGTGTAGGCCTCCTCGCGCACGCGGGTGCCGGCATCCTTGGCGAGCGCGATGATCGAGTCGCGGGTTATGCCGGGAAGGATGGTACCGAGCGGCGGCGTCAACAGCGAGCCGTCGTCGAATGCGAAGAAGATGTTCATGCCGCCGAGCTCCTCGATGTAGCGGCGCTCGATTGCGTCGAGGAAGACGACCTGATCGCAACCGTGCTCGATGGCCTCGGCCTGTGCGCGCAGGCTTGCCGCATAATTGCCGCCGCACTTGACGGCGCCCGTGCCGCCGACCGCCGCGCGCGTATAGTTTTCCGACACCCAGATCGAGACCGGCGCAGGACCGCCCTTGAAGTAGGAGCCGACCGGCGAGGCGATGACCGAGAAGATGTACTCCGACGACGGTTTCACGCCGAGGAAGACCTCGCTCGCGATCATGAAAGGCCGCAGGTAAAGGCTGCCTTCGCCGCCGGGAATCCAGTCACGGTCGATGCGGACGAGCTGCTCGACGGCCTCGATGAAGATCGGTTCAGGCACCGGCGCCATCGCCATGCGATCGGCCGAATTCAGGAAGCGCCGCGCATTCGCATCGGGCCGGAACAGGTTCACGCCGCCATCGTCGCGCTTGTACGCTTTCAGGCCTTCAAAAATCTCTTGCGCGTAATGCAGGACGGCCAGCGCCGGATCGAGCGGGAAATTCGCGCGGGGTTCGATGCGCGCGTCGTGCCAGCCCTTGCTCTGGCTGTAGCGGACGATCGCCATGTGATCGGTGAACACACGTCCGAAGCCGGGGTCCGCGAGCTTGGCCGCGCGGGTCGCATCGGGCGTGGGATTGGCCGTCGGCTGGACGTCGAATTTCAGCCACATCGCGCCATCGGCCTTGTCGAACGAAACTCCCGAAATCCCCATTGGGTCTTCTCCCGGCTTTGAAGCAGTCCACGCGGCGGCGGGCTGGTTGATTCAAGGTCTGAACCTTGGCCCGCCGGCCTGAGGGCCGGTTTCCGCTTTGGCGGAAGGCGCGAAGTCCAGTATGTTTGCCGAAATGCCGCTCGACAATCGCACCGACGAAAGAATTCGTGGCCTCTCGGGCCTCGTCGCTGGACGATCGGGCCGTATTCGGTACGGCTCGCCACGAGCGAGACATAATATTTCGTCGTGGATGATAGTCTTGTAACATTGAAACCAATATACGTCAACATGGCTGACATAAATTTCTCAACGCGATCCACTGCGGCTGCCAAGGCCAACCCGGAGACCTCTGGAGGCCGGCCGGCGGAGACGCGCTGGGACATCATCGAGCTGCTGTTCTTCGCTTACCGCGATTTCGTCGGCGATCCCGACGATGTACTGGCGGAATTCGGCTTCGGCCGCGCCCATCACCGCGTGATGCACTTCGTGCATCGCTATCCCGGCCTCAAGGTCGCGGACCTGCTCGATGTGTTGCGCATCACCAAGCAGTCGCTGGGGCGTGTGCTGAAGCAACTTCTGGATGAAGGCTATATCGTGCAGAAGGCCGGCGATGCCGACCGGCGGCAACGCCTTCTTTTCGCCACCCCGAAGGGCGAGGCGCTGGTGGCAAAACTCGCGGGCCTGCAGACCGA
>JBQCIZ010000587.1:0-7177 GCA_051953235.1 Nitrobacter sp.
GAGATCGTCCAGTGCGACCGGAAGCCGCCGCCGCCAGTTGGGATGCTCGTCCACCGTGCCCGGGATGTTCGGCTGATCCTTCAGACTAATCAGGTCGTCGATAGCAACCGCAAGAATGCGCGAGGGCGAGCGTGCGAGAAATTCGACGGCTCCCAGGAAATTCCCGGACGCGATGTGCTCCTCACCAAGCTTCCACTCGAACGCTTGAATGGCGCGCGTGCGATCATCTTCCGTCTCACCGGGATCCAGTCCCAATCCCCGCTTGACCGTGAGGTCGTGATGCGACTGCCATCCGGCAAACGACGCGAGGTCGTGCGTGTTGAAGGTAACGAGAGTGTTCGCGGCATAGTCCGACGACCCGATAAACGCGCCGTCGTGGCCGCGTTCGAACATCATCACCTTGTAGGACCAGACGCCCCATGCCGCGAGCCGGTCGCGAAATCCATCCGGCACGGTGCCGAGGTCTTCGCCGATGGTGATGCAATTCTGATCCACGCTCTCCTGCGCGATAACGCCGAGCAGCGCGTCGAACGGCATCTCCACATACACGCCATCCCGCGGCGATGTACCCGACGGAATGAGATACAGCCGGTTGAGACCGAGGACGTGATCGAGCCGTATCGCGCCTGCAAAACGCATCGAGGCGCGTACCATCTCGCGGAACGGCGTAAAGTCGCGCGCTTCCAGTCCGCCAGCATTGAATCCCGCGAGCCCCCAGTCCTGCCCGGCCGTGTTGAGCTGATCCGGCGGCGCGCCGACCGACAACGAGCGCGAGATCGCGTCCTGCTCGTTCCAGGCATCGAATCCGCCGGCCTGCACGCCAACGGCGACATCGAGATAAAGTCCGACGGTCATTCCGCGTTTTGCCGCGAGATCGGCACATGCTTTCAATTGACTCGCCGCGCACCACTGTACGAATTCGACGAATTCCACCTCGCGACGGTGCGGACCGTTCCGGAATGCGCGAATCCGCGCATCGTCGGGCCGGCGCCATTCGTCCGGCCATTGCCACCACGGCAACGGATCGAATTGACGCCGCAGCACCTCGAAGCAGGCGAAGCGTTCGAGCAAAGCTCCGCGCTGCCGTCTGAATGCGTCGAATTCGGAACGCGCAGCACCGCTTTCCATACTGAAGGTGGCGAATGAATCGCGAAGCGCTGCGAATTTCAGTTCGGCGACAGCCGCATAGTCGATGAACGATCCCTGACGCGCCCGACTCAGTTGCTCGCGATGTTGCGCGAGCCATGCAGATGAGAGGCCTGGCAGCCGTTCGCAATCGATATAGAGATGATTGAGAAACAGGCGGCTGTTCGGTGCATACGGGCTGCATTCGTTAGGACGGTCATCGAACAGCGCATGCAGCGGGTTCAGTCCGATGCCGGCGCAGCCCCAGTCCGCAGTCAGTTCGATCAACGCGGCGAGATCGGTGAAATCGCCGATGCCCCAATTGCGGGATGACGACAGCCCGTACAACTGAATCGACAGGACCCAGACCCGGTCGAACGAGCCTTGGTAGGCGGTCGGCGGTGTCACCAGAAGCGGAATGGAATCGGCGATCGCACCATTCCGGTCCTGAAGCTCCAGCCGATAGGCGCCAACCGTGATCGACGCGGGAAGATCGATCGCGGCATCTACGACGTTGCCATGCGCGCGCGTGTCGCTGCCGTCTATTAGCCACCAGCCAAGTCCATTCGCGCGCGAATCCACCGTGACGCGAAAATCGCCACCGCTTTTCGCAAGGACGACCGGCTGCTTCAGGTAAGAATGTTGCGCAGGTTGCGGCAACCCCGCGAGAACGCTGCGCAATCGCGCGTCGCTGACCGCATGGCGATGGCCCTGCCCGTCCTGAAATTCCAGCTCGATGCCGAAGTCGCGTGCTTTTGAATAAACATCCATCCCCACGCCTCAAATTCAGGCACGACCGTTCAAATTCGCCGGACGAAGTTTTGCAAGGAGGACGAAAACGCGGCAATCCGGCAAGAGTTCCATCGGGAACTTTGCCGCATTGCAGGCGTTGGATCGCCGGGTTCTCATTCAGACACGGATTGGCAGCGCGGGATGTCCGTATCGACGCAAAAAAACATGCCGTTGCGGGCAGGCGAACGTGGTGCGACAGCCGGTGCGTTTCATATTGAGGACGTTTACCCTTCGGTCGATGCTGGACGGTTCCCGGTCAAGCGGCTTGCGGGTGAAACGATTGATGTCTGGGCGGATATTTTCCGGAGCGGCCATGACATCATCGCTGCGCAACTGATCTGGCGCCGCGACGAGGATCGCGACTGGCAGAAGTCGCCGATGACTTTGCACGACAACGACCGCTGGTCCGGCAGTTTCACGCCAGATAGACCCGGGCGTTATGTCTATGCCATCGAAGCCTGGACCGACGAATTCGCGACCTGGAAGCACGGCTTCGAACTGAAGCAGAAAGCCGGTCAGGACGTCAGCCTCGACGCCCTGGAAGGCGCCGCGCTGCTGACGCGCGCCCAATTCGGCAGCAAGGAGTCGACCGCCGTCATCGTTCGCCAGTGCGAACACTATCTTCAGAACGGCGATCCTGCGAGCCTGCTCGCTCCGGAACTGGTGGCGGCCATGAGAGAAGGCCGCGAGCGCAACGACCTGACCCGATCGCAGCTATATCCGCTGACGATTGACCGCGACCGTGCCGTCGCAGGCGCCTGGTACGAGATGGTGCCGCGCAGCCAAAGCACGATCCCCGGCCGGCACGGCACGTTCCGCGACTGTATCGCCCGCCTTCCCGATATCGCCGCGATGGGTTTTGACGTCCTTTATTTCACGCCGATCCATCCGATCGGCCGGATCAATCGCAAGGGACGCAATAACGCCCTGATCGCCGCCGAAGGCGATCCCGGCAGCCCCTATGGCATCGGTGCCCGCGAAGGCGGCCATGACGCGATTCATCCCGATCTTGGAACGCTCGATGATTTTCGCGAACTCGTGGCAGCGTGCAAGACGCATGGCCTGGAGATCGCCCTCGATATCGCCGTGCAGTGCGCGCCTGATCACCCGTGGCTGACGCAGCATCCCGGCTGGTTCAAGCGGCGTCCCGACGGTTCGATGCGATATGCGGAAAATCCTCCCAAAAAATACGAGGACATCGTCAACCCCGATTTCGGTTGCGAGGACGCCGGCTCGTTGTGGAACGCGCTGCGCGACGTGATCCTGTTCTGGGTCGACCAGGGTGTCCGCATCTTCCGCGTCGACAATCCTCACACCAAACCCTTAAATTTCTGGGAATGGCTGATCCGCGAGGTGCAGTCGAAAGATCCCGGCGTCATTTTCCTGGCGGAGGCGTTCACGCGGCCTAAGGTGATGAAAGGCTTGGCGAAGCTCGGCTTCAGCCAGTCCTACACCTATTTCACCTGGCGTACCCAGAAATGGGAGATCGAATCCTATCTCAACGAACTGACCGGATATCCGGAGCGGGACTACTATCGGCCGAACTTCTTCGTCAACACGCCGGATATCCTGCCCTATCATCTGCAGAGCGGCGAACCCTGGATGTTTAAATCGCGGGTGGCGTTGGCCGCCGCGCTGTCGAGCAACTACGGAATCTACAATGGCTTCGAGTTGCTCGAACACGACGCCATTCCGGGCCGCGAGGAATATATCAACTCGGAAAAATACGAGATCAAAACCCGCGACTGGAATGCGCCCGGCAATATCAAGCCCTACATTACAGCGCTCAATCAGGCCCGCCGCGCCAATCCGGCGTTGCTGCAAACCCGCAACCTGAAATTCCTGCCGGTCGATAGCGGTCAGATCGTCGCCTTCACCAAGCAGTCAACTGACGGCCAAAACACGGTTGTCGGCGCCATAGCACTGACGCGCGATGCCTGTGAATTCTGGCTTCCCCTGGATTCCATTCAAATGCCCACAGGAAGTGGATCGGTAGTTCCCGCCGCTCTGGAAAACCTGATGACCGGCGAGCGTCATGCGGTTGAATGGAACGGCGTCCATCTGAGGCTCGATCCGCTGCGCGATCCCGCGCTCTTGTTCCGCTGTCTGGTGTGAGTGCTCATCATGAACGAGCTGACCCAGATTGATACGGACAGGTACGTCCAGGCCGACGACCTCTGGTACAAGGACGCCATCATCTATCAGTTGCATGTGAAGGCTTTCGCCGACAGCAACAATGATGGGATCGGCGATTTCGTCGGCCTGACCAACAAGCTCGACTATCTGCAGGAACTCGGCGTCACTACGCTGTGGCTATTGCCGTTCTATCCCTCTCCCGGACGCGACGACGGCTACGACATCGCCGACTACGGATCGATCAATCCCGATTTCGGCACGATGAAGGAGTTTCGCCGCTTCATCTCCGAGGCAAGACGCCGTGGCCTTCGGGTGATTACCGAGCTTGTCATCAACCACACGTCCGACCAGCACAAGTGGTTCAAGCGCGCCCAGCGCAGTCCGGCAGGATCCAGCGCACGTAACTGGTACGTCTGGAGCGATACCGACAAAAAATACGAAGAAACCCGGATCATCTTCACCGATACGGAAAAATCCAACTGGGCATGGGATGCCGAAGCGAACGCATATTACTGGCATCGCTTCTTTTCGCACCAGCCGGATCTCAACTTCGACAATCCGCGCGTGGTGAGAGCCGTCGTGCAGGTAATGAAGCGGTGGCTCGACGCCGGCGTCGATGGATTCCGGCTGGACGCCATCCCCTACCTCTGCGAGCGCGACGGCACTAACAACGAAAACCTCCCTGAAACCCACGCGGTGATCAAACGCATCCGCGCCGAACTCGACGCATATGCCAAAGGCAAGGTGCTGCTGGCCGAAGCCAACCAGTGGCCGGAGGACGTGCAGTTCTATTTCGGCGATGGCGACGAATGCCACATGGCCTATCACTTCCCGCTGATGCCGCGCATCTACATGGCGATCGCACAGGAAGACCGCTTTCCGATCACCGACATCTTGCGGCAGACGCCCGACATTCCCGCGAACTGCCAGTGGGCGATGTTCCTGCGCAACCATGACGAACTGACGCTCGAAATGGTCACCGACGTCGAGCGTGACTATCTGTGGTCGACCTATGCCGCCGATCCGCGAGCCCGCATCAATCTCGGCATCCGCCGCCGTCTCGCGCCGCTGATGGACAATGACCGCCGCAAGATCGAGCTGATGAACTCGCTGCTGATGTCTTTTCCCGGCACGCCGATCATCTACTACGGCGACGAGATCGGAATGGGCGACAATATCTATCTCGGCGACCGCAACGGCGTGCGTACGCCGATGCAATGGACGCCGGACCGCAATGGAGGGTTTTCGCGCTGCGATCCCGCCCGCCTCTATGCGCCGCCCGTGATGGACGCCGTCTACGGCTACGAATCTGTCAATGTCGAGGCTCAGTCGCGCAGCCTGTCCTCGCTGCTGAACTGGACCAAGAAGCTGATCTCGGTACGCAAGTCGAGTCAGGTCTTCGGCCGCGGGTCCATGTCCTTCGTGCGCTCGTCCAACCGCAGCGTTCTTGCTTATGTCAGGCAACATGGCGACGAGGTCGTTCTTTGCGTCGCCAACCTATCACGCTCGGCTCAGGCATCCGAACTGGACCTGTCGCAATGGAAGGGGCGCTCCCCGCAGGAGATGCTGGGGCGCACGATATTCCCGGATATCGGCGAACTGGCCTACCTGATCACGCTCGCACCTTACGGCTTTTACTGGTTCCGTCTGACGGAGAAGCCGCCCTCTCCGAATGTCGCATCTACCGTCATCCCGGACTACGACACCCTCGTGGTTCCCCTCGGTTCGACCTGGATGTCGCTGGCGCGAACGCGCGCGATCTTCGAACGCGACGTGCTGCCTTCGCATCTTGCCCGTGCGCGCTGGTTTCCTGAGCGATCGGCCGAAGCGATCACTGCGCGCGTGCCCGCAGCGATTCCGTTGATGGAGGACATTGTTTCGCGGCCGTGGCTGGTGATCTTCGACGTCACGCATCACGGACAATCGGGGCGGTACGCGATGCCGATCCGGATCCGGTGGGAACGGCTCGACCGGCGTCAGTACGATGCAAGAACCCTTGCCGCGGTCCGGCAGGGTGCACGCGAAGGCACACTGATCGACAGCGCATTCGAAAAGGACATGATCGCCGGCATCATCGACAACCTGCGCCGGCACTCCATCTACGAGGAAAACGAGTTGCGGCTGGCTTACCTTCCGACGGAGCGGCTGGCTTCGATTGCCGATGAGCCGATCGAGAATGTTCGCGCGGTACAAACCGAGCAATCCAACAGCACCGCGCTGGTGGACGACAAATTCGTCGTCAAACTTTATCGCAAGCTCGACAACGGCATCAATCCAGAGGTGGAGGTCGGCCGCTTCCTCACCGACGTGGCCGGATTCGCCAACACGCCCGCCCTGCTCGGCAGCGTCGAGCTCTCGGGACAAGGCTCGGATTGCGCAGTCGCCATCGTCCATGCTTTCGTCGGCAACCAGGGCGACGCCTGGACGGTGAGCAGCGCGGCGCTGGACCGCTTTGTCGACGAGCAGCGTTTGGTCGGCGCCAGCGATTCAACCCCGGCTCTCGAAGAAAAGGCGGTGTACCAGCGCTACATGACGCAAACCGGCAAGCGCGTTGCGGAAATGCAGGTCGCGCTGGCGAGCCGCGACGATATTCCCGATTTCCGCCCTGAGCCGGTGACGCCGGCCGATGTCGAGCGCCTGATCAATCGCTTGATGGTTCGCGCCGAGCAAACATTTGACCGTCTCGCGCAAGCCAAACTGCCGGAATCGGACCGGCTTCTCGCCGACGAGGTTTTGAGCATTCGCACCATGTTGCACGGCCGGTTGCTCGAACTGCTGCCGTCGTCCATCCAGATGTACACTATCCGTCACCACGGCGACTTCCATCGGGGGCAAATTCTCGTCGTCCGCGACGACATCTTCATTATCGACTTCGAGGGCGAGCCGCGCCGAAGTCTTGCCGAGCGCCGGATGAAGGCGCCGGCCGCCCGCGATGTCGCCGGACTGATCCGATCCATCGACTATTCCGTCACCTCAGCCCAGGAGCGTGCGCTCAAGAGTGGAGCCGACGACGACGGACGGCTGGCCGAAGCGCTCTCGGCATGGCGCGACGAGGCGACGCAAACGTTCCTCACCGCCTATCGGGAGGCCATGTCCGATCCGCGGCTGTGGCCGGAGGACGAGG
>JBQCIZ010000588.1:0-4307 GCA_051953235.1 Nitrobacter sp.
GCGGAAGTTCACCGGCACCGGCTTGGCGTAGCCGAACAGGAATGGCGCGTGCGACAACAGCAGAACCGCCGGCAGGATCAGCGTGCCCAAGGGATCGATATGCCGGAGCGGGTTGAAGCTGACGCGGCCGAGCTGCCAGGCGGTGTTGTCACCGAGTCGATGCGCGACAAATCCATGCGCGGCTTCATGAAAGGTAATCGCAATGACGAGCGGGAGTACCCAGACTGACAGGGTGTAGAGTGAAATGCCCGGCAAGCGATGGCCCCGTTCGGTTCGGCGAATGCCAGAGCCATATCACAGGTTATGGTGGCGTCGACAGGAGTGTGGGGAGGCCGATCGCCTCAGGTGGGCCCTTGCGGGTATTGCGGTAACCCATCCTGGATATTCACCCAAGCCGGCTTTTCGGACACCCAGATATGTTCGGTCGGCTGAAAGGCATTGCGGTCGTCGAACACCGCCAGCGCCACGCCGATCGCGGTGCCGTTGGTCCGGCGCGAGAACAGCCGCGTGCCGCAGGCCGGGCAGAACACCCGGTTCAGCGTTTCTGACGAAGGGTAGTTTGCGACTTCGCCCTGGATGGTGACGGCTTTGGGATCGAACAGCGCGCGTGCATAAAACGGCGATCCCATCGCCTTCTGACACCGGCGGCAATGGCAGATGCGCACGTTGATCGGTTCGCCCTCGGTCGTGAAGCGAACCGCGCCGCAGAGGCAGCCGCCTTCCCGGATCATGATGCCTCCGTTTCGCTCGCCTAGTACGTTGCGCGTCCGCCCGAGATGTCGAACACCGCGCCGGTCGAGAACGAGCAGTCCTCGGACGCGAGCCACGCCACCATCGCCGCTAGTTCTTCCACGAGCACGAAGCGATTCTTCGGGATTTTCGACAGCATGAAGTTGATGTGCTGCTCGGTCATCTGGTCGAAGATCGCGGTCTTGGCGGCGGCGGGCGTCACGGCGTTGACGGTGATGTCATGCGCCGCCAGCTCCTTGCCGAGCGATTTGGTCAGCGCGATCAATCCGGCTTTCGAGGCCGAATAGTGCGCGGCATTTGGATTGCCTTCCTTACCGGCGATGGACGCGATGTTGACGATGCGGCCGTATTTCTGTTTCACCATCGCCGGCACGATCACCTTGCAGCAGATGAAGGGGCCGTCGAGGTTGATCCGCAGCACCTTGCGCCATTCGTCGAGGTCCGTCTCCCACACGGTCTTGTTGATCCCGGCGATGCCGGCATTGTTGACGAGGATGTCGATCTTGCCGAACGCCTTCAGCGTGGCGTCGCGCGCGGCTTCCACGGCGGCCGTATCGGTCACGTCGACTTTGAGCGCGGTTACCGCGCTGCCAATCGTCTTGGCGGTCTTTTCTGCCAGCGCTTGGTCGTGATCCCAGATCGCGACCTTCGCGCCGGAGGCGACGAAGCGCTCGGTGACGGCGCGGCCAAAACCCTGCGCGCCACCGGTGACCACGGCGCAGCGGCCGGCGAGATCGATCTTGTTCATGTCTTGCTCCTTGTTGCCATCCTTCGAGGCTCGCTTCGCTCGCACCTCCAGCGACAATGGCTGCGCCATTGCGCGGGGATGACGTTGAACTTGAGAGACCGTCACCCTGAGGTGCGTGCCGTCTTCGGCGCGCCTCGAAGGGCGACGGCGTAACTAAAGCGTCCAGCCGCCGTCGATGATGTGCGCAACGCCGGTGGTGAAGGCACTCTCGTCGCTCGCGAGATAGACGGCGAGCGAGGCGATCTCCTCGGCGGTGCCGAGCCGGCCCATTGGCTGGCGGGCGACGAACATCTCGCGGCCGCCGGGTCCGGCGGCTGCGGCGCGGCCGAGCATCGAGGGAGTTTCGATGGTGCCGGGGCAGATGCAGTTGCAGCGGATGCTCTTGCCGATGAAGTCGACCGCAACCGCCCGGGTCAGCGCCGCGACGGCGGCCTTGGTAGCGCTGTAGACGTAACGGTTGGGCGCCGCCTTGAACACGCCCGCCGCGGAGGAAATGTTGACGATGCTGCCGCCGCCACCGGCCAGCATCGCCGGCAGGAAGGCACGCGTGGTGCGATGCATCGACTTGACGTTGAGGTCGAACGAAAAATCCCAGTCCGCATCGGAGCATTCCAGCGCAGTGCCGTGATGCACGAAGCCGGCGGCATTGAGCAAGATATCGACCTTGCCGACTTTCTTCGCCATGGCCTCGACGGCGCTACCGTCGCGTACGTCGAGACGGGCCACTTCGGCGACGCCTTCCTTGGTGATCAGCGCCAGTCCCTTCTCATCGATGTCAGTGGCGATCACCGTCGCTCCCTCGCGGGCAAAGGCGATGGCGCAGGCGCGGCCGATGCCGACCGCACCTGCGGTGACGAATGCGCGCTTGCCCTTCAGGCGGTCAGACATGTCGTTCTCCCGATTTCCATAACGGTCTGTATCGCGCTTCAACGGGTCGTCCCTGCGAACGCAGGGACCCATACGGCGCGGTGTCTCGCTTTAGCACTGTGGCAGAGGTCTTGTTGAATTGTTGAGTCCATGGTTATGGGTCCCTGCGTTCGCAGGGACGACTGCGGATAGATTCTGCGATGTCACGGCTGTCGGATCGCGTTCCTCAATGATTATGCCTGGCCACGCCGACCTTGCCGGCGATGTCCTGATAGCGCGTCGCGAGCTCCAGGCAGGCGCCGGTGGCGTGCTGACCGACGGTGGTGCGATAGAGCTCCTGCCACGGCGTCTGATGCGCAGGGACTGGGAAGCCGCCCTTGGCCTTGAGTTCGGCATGGCGACGCTTCACTTCCTCGGCCGAGATCAGGATATTGGCCTCGCCCTTGTTCAGATCGATACGCACCTTGTCGCCGGTCTTGAGGATCGCAAGCCCGCCGTCGGCCGCGGCTTCCGGCGAAGCATTGAGGATCGACGGCGATCCCGATGTGCCTGACTGCCGGCCGTCGCCGATGCAGGGCAGGGACAGGATGCCGCGTTTGATCAGCGCAGCCGGCGGCTGCATGTTCACAACCTCCGCGCCGCCGGGATAGCCGATCGGGCCGGTGCCACGCACGAACAGCATGCAGTGCTCGTCGATCTTGAGCGCGGGGTCGTCGATGCGGTCGTGATAATCCTCGGGCCCCTCGAACACGATGGCGCGGCCTTCGAAGGCGTTCGGATCCTTCGGGTTCGACAGGTAGCGATCGCGGAATTCCTTGGAGATCACGCTGGTCTTCATGATCGCGGAGTCGAACAGGTTGCCGCGCAGCACCAGGAAACCGGCATCCTTCACCAGTGGCTTGTCGTAGCTCCAGATCACGTCGTTGTCAGGCTTCACGGCATTACGGCAGTTGTCGCCCATGGTCTTGCCGTTCACCGTCAGGGCGTCTTCATGAATGCGCCTGTGCCGCATCAGCTCACCGACCACGGCCGGAACGCCGCCGGCACGGTGATATTCCTCGCCGAGATAGAAGCCGGCCGGCTGCATGTTGACCAAGAGCGGCACGTCGTGGCCGACCTTCTGCCAGTCGTCGATGTCGAGCTCAACGCCGATATGGCGGGCGAGAGCATTGATATGGATCGGCGCATTGGTCGAGCCGCCGATCGCCGAGTTGATGACGATGCAGTTTTCGAACGCCTTCCGCGTCAGGATGTCCGAAGGTTTCAGGTCTTCCCACACCATCTCGACGGCGCGAACGCCGGTCTCGTAGGCGATCTGCCCGCGCTCGCGATAGGGCGCCGGGATCGCCGCGCAACCGGGCAGCGACATGCCGAGCGCTTCGGCAAGCGAATTCATGGTGGAGGCGGTGCCCATGGTGTTGCAGTGCCCGACCGAGGGTGCCGACGACGCCACGATCGACATGAACTCCTCGTAGTCGATCTCGCCGGCGGCGAGCCGCTCGCGCGACTTCCAGACCACGGTGCCGGAGCCGGTGCGCTCGCCGTTGAACCAGCCATTGAGCATCGGCCCGCCCGACAGCACGATGGCCGGAATGTTGACGGTCGCCGCCGCCATCAGGCAGGCGGGGGTGGTCTTGTCGCAACCGGTGGTCAGCACCACGCCATCAAGCGGATAGCTGAACAGCACTTCGACGAGGCCGAGATAGGCGAGGTTGCGGTCGAGCGCCGCAGTCGGACGCTTGCCGGTCTCCTGAATCGGATGGGTCGGGAATTCCATGGCGATGCCGCCGGCGGCGCGGATGCCCTCGCGGACGCGGTGGGCCAATTCGATATGGTGCCGGTTGCAGGGGGAGAGGTCGTTACCGGTCTGCGCGATGCCGATGATCGGCTTGCCCGACTGCAATTCGTCACGCGTCAGTCCGTAGTTGAGGTAGCGCTCGAG
>JBQCIZ010000589.1:0-2340 GCA_051953235.1 Nitrobacter sp.
CAAAGCGCCGCGTTAGAGAGCAGCGGTGATTACCATTTTCTTTCAATTGGAATGGAACCCGGCTCACGACTGTGTGAGTCCGTAAAAGGGGCGTGACTTCAACGCGATAGCGTTGTGTGACATTGCGCCGCCGCAAAAGCATATTGCATCGCAGTCGTTGTCGTCTAACCTGAATGCATCAGAGATCGCGCGGATTCGCATGTGACTCCGCGAGACATCACGTCTCGCGGAATGCGGAGTTGTGCGTTCGCATCACGGGGTTTCCAGGTTCCAATGCTTCGATTTGATTCACGACTGACGTCCGTTGCTCTGTTGATCGCCGGATTGTCGCCGTTGCTTGCCGGCTGCGACGAGCCGGTCACGGCGCAAGCGGCGATCCATCCGGCCGCGCCCGAGGTCAGCGTCGTCACGGTTGTTCCAAAGCCGCATGCGATGGTGCGCGAACTGCCGGGCCGTATCGCGCCGACACGCGTCGCCGACGTGCGTCCGCGCGTGTCGGGCATCATCACCGAGCGGCTGTTCAAGCAAGGCAGCGAGGTGAAGGCCGGCGATCCCCTGTATCAGATCGATCCAAAGCCGTTCGAGGTGGAATTGCAGGCGGCCGAGGCGGCGCTGGCGAAGGCCGACGCGGTGTTCGAGCAGGCCTCGCATCAGGCGAAGCGCATCGCGCAACTCGCGGCCCAGCATGTCACGTCCACGGCCGAGAATGAAAAAGCGATCGCCACCATGCGTCAGGCGGAAGCCGATGTGGCCGGCCGCAAGGCGGATGTCGCCCGTGCGCGCCTCAATCTCGATTACACCACGATCCGCGCGCCGATCAGCGGCGTCGTCGGTGCCGCCCAAGTCACCGAGGGTGCGCTGGTCGTCCAGAACGATACCGCCAATCTCGCAACCGTCCAGCAACTCGACATGATCTATGCCGACTTCACCCAGTCGGCGAGCGAACTCAGCAGCCTGCGCCGCGCGTTCGAGAGTGGCGAGCTGGAGCGCATCGCGCCCGGCGCGGCAAAGGTCCGCCTCGTATTGGACGATGGGACGACCTATCCGCTGACCGGAAAATTCCTGTTCTCCGAAGCCAAGGTCGATGCCTCGACCGGCCAGGTGACGCTGCGCGGCGAATTTCCGAACCCGAACCGCGAGCTGTTGCCGGGCATGTATGTCCGCGTGCTGCTGGAGCAGGGCGTCGACAGCGATGCGATCGCCGTTCCCCAGCAGGCGGTGCAGCGCGATAACAGCGGCGGCAGCGAGGTCTTCGTCGTCAAGGACGATAATCATGTGATCGCGCGCCCGATCCGGACCGCCTTCGTGCAGGATGGCCAGTCGATGGTCAGTCACGGTCTGAAGGCCGGCGACCGCGTTGTCGTCGAAGGCTTTCAGAAGTTCGCCGCCGGCGACAAGGTTCGTCCGGTGATGTGGGCGGAAGCCGATGCGACCGACGTGACCGGAGCCGTGCCGGGCAAGACCGCGGTCGTCCGGCAGTAACCCGTCATGCCGAGTTTCTTCATCGATCGGCCCATTTTCGCGTGGGTGATCGCGCTGTTCATCTGTCTGATCGGCGCGATCTCGATTCCGTTCCTGGGCGTCGCGCAGTATCCGATCATCGCGCCGCCGTCGATTTCGGTTTCCACCGCCTATCCCGGCGCCTCGCCGCAGAATCTCTATAACAGCGTCACCCGCCTGATCGAGGAGCAGCTCAACGGCGCCTCGGGCATCCTCAATTTCGAATCGACCAGCGACTCCCTTGGCCAGGTCGAGATCACCGCGAACTTCGTTCCCGGCACCGACACCAATCTCGCGTCGGTCGACGTGCAGAATCGCATCAAGCGCATCGAGTCACGGTTGCCCGCGGCCGTGCTGAAGGAAGGCATTCTGGTCGAGGAAGCCTCCAGCGCCGTGCTGCAGATCATCACCCTGCGCTCCACCGACGGCAGCCTCGACGAAGTCGGTCTCGGTGACTTCATGATGCGCAACATCATTGGCGAGATCCGGCGCATTCCCGGCGTCGGTCGCGCCACGCTGTTCTCTACCGAACGCTCGCTGCGCATCTGGGTCGATCCGGACAAGCTGGTCGGCTACGACCTGACCTCGGAGGACGTGACCAAGGCGATCGCGGCGCAGAACGCGCAGGTCGCTTCCGGCAGCATCGGCTCGCCGCCGAGCCGCGCCGGGCAAAAGACCTCGGCGCTGGTGCTGGTGAAGGGTCAGCTCACGACGCCCGAGGAATTCGGCTCCATCCTGCTCCGCGCCAACCGCGACGGCTCCGCCGTGCGGCTGCGTGATGTGGCGCGGATCGAGGTCGGCGGCATGGATTATCGCTTCACCACCCGCCTCAACGGCAAG
>JBQCIZ010000590.1:0-2608 GCA_051953235.1 Nitrobacter sp.
TCGTCGCGTCCGAGCAGGTAGCTGTCGGTCCCGGTCATGGCGCCTCCCGTGTGCGTTGATTGTCGTTGTCAACCGTTCTACGGGCAAACTGCGGCGAGACTATTTCCGTCCGCCGGTGGCGGCCGGTTCGGGTTCCGCCGGCGCCGGAAACGCGCTAGCCTTTCGGACAAGCAAGCGGAGACGATCCTGCGTAACGTCGACTTCAGTTCCTGGCACAGCGTGCTCGCGACCCTGATCGGGCTTGCGCTGATCACCTTCATCGGTGTCGGCATCCGACTGCTGGTGATGGTCACGATCCAGCAGCGCCGCGAACGCATGAACCGCCAGATCAACGAGCGCCTGCGCACGCTGATCGCAGCCTACAAGGTGCTGGGCGGATCGTTCACCGGCGATCTCACCGTTGACCCGACGCATCTACGCGACCTGAACCGGCGCGACGAACCTACTGGTGATGGCGAGGCCGCCGCCGAGGGGGCCGGCCGATCGGATCGCGCACGGCGCATCCGCGACGCGGTCGAGGCGGCGTTGTCGGACATCATGCTGCTTGGTACCGAAACGCAGGTCCGCCTCGCCGAACGCGCGGCGCGCGAGCTCGTCGCGGGACGGCCGGTGCATACCTACGAGCTCGTAGTGTCGCTGCGCGATTTCATTCGCGTCGCGCTCGATCTCGATCCGGTCCCGGCCGATCTCGCGATCCCGATGCAGGGCCCCGCGCGTCCGTCGAATGCGTCCGGACGCGGTAAGGGCGAACGCGGCAAGGACGGCGGTCAAAAAGGCGGTGGCGGCATGGGAATGGGCATGGGCATGGGCATGGGCATGGGCGGAGGGATGGGTGGCGGAGGAATAGGAGGGGGTTTTGGCGCGGGAGACGACGAGGACACCGCATCCGGTCATCACGGCTAAACGCCCGCTGCAAAAATTCGCGCGGCGGCGGCGCGCTCTTGTTCATTCAATGCAGCCACGCACGTGCGGGGACTTGCGCCAGTCCCCTCGCCCGATACTGTGCCGGCGTTCTCTGAAAGAGGTTTTGCATGAGCATGTCCCGCATTATGGCGCAGGTGGCGGCTGTGGTCGGCGGCGCGGCGCTCAGGGTCCGCCGGCTGCGCGATGCCGAGCCGGTGCCGGCCTGGGGCGGCACACCGCTCATCCCCGAGGCCAAACCGCAGGGCAAGCTTCCCACCCTGAAGATGCCGACTGCGCAGGGCTGGAGCGCCGGACACAAGCCGGCAACGGCCCCGCGACTGAAAGTCAACGCCTTCGCCAGCGGGCTGAAGCATCCGCGCTGGATCCAGGTGATGCCCAACGGCGACGTGCTGATCGCCGAAGCGAACCAGGTGACGAGCCGGGTCACCAGCCTGTTCAGCTATGCGATGCATGCGACGATGCGGCGGGCCGCGGCGCTCGGCGTCAGCGCCAACCGCATCACGCTGCTGCGCGATCGGGATGGCGACGGCGTCGCCGAAGTCCAGCAGACATTCATGGAAGGTCTGAACCAGCCGTTCGGCATGGCGCTGGTCGGCGACACCTTCTATGTCGGCAACACCGATGGCGTGATGGCATTTCCCTACAGCGCGGGCACCGATCGCATCACCGCAACGGGACGCAAGCTCGTCACCTTCAAGCCCGCCGGTCACTGGACCCGCAGCCTGCTGCCGAGTCCGGACGGCAAAAGACTCTATGCCGGCGTCGGCTCGCTCAGCAACATCGCCGAGAACGGCATGGAGGTGGAAGATGGCCGCGCCGCCATCTACGAACTCGATCTTGCCAACGGCACCAGCCGCATCTTCGCTTCCGGCCTGCGCAACCCGGTGGGGCTCGCGTGGGAGCCGAACACCGGCGCGCTGTGGACGGTCGTCAACGAGCGCGACGGGCTCGGCGACGAAACGCCGCCGGACTATCTGACGTCGGTACAGGACGGCGGCTTCTACGGCTGGCCCTATTGCTACTGGGACCGCGTCGTCGACGATCGCGTGCCGCAGGACGCGGCGCTGGTTGCGAAGGCCATCACGCCGGACTATGCGCTCGGCGGCCACACGGCCTCGCTCGGCCTGTGCTGGATGCCGGCCGGAACGCTGCCCGGCTTCCCCGACGGAATGGTGATCGGCCAGCATGGCTCGTGGAATCGCAGCACGCTCAGCGGCTACAAGGTGGTGTTCATTCCGTTCGAGAACGGCCGCCCCTCCGGTCCGCCGCGCGATATCCTGTCGGGTTTTCTTGCGCCCGACGAGCGCGTCTCCTATGGGAGGCCCGTCGGCGTCGCGCTCGGCCCCGATCGTTCGCTGCTGGTGGCCGACGATGTCGGCGATGTGATCTGGCGCGTCACTGGGATCTAGCGGCGGCGCGCTTCTCGTCCCACAACCGAAAGCCGCCGGTAAACGCATCGGCGTTGTCACCGCGGCGGCATTTCGGCGGCAACTTCCCAAGTCGCTCGACATTACCGCCGCCGAGCAATACGTAGTCGGGCTCAAGGGCTGCAATCAGCTGCTTGACGATATCGGCGACGTGCTTGCGCCATTTCTTGTTGCCGAGACGTTTTCGTCCGGCCTCGCCCGCGTAGTCCTCGTAGGTCTTGCCCTTGCGATAGGGCAGATGACCCACCTCCATCGGC